>CAMUFS010000269.1 GCA_947088195.1 uncultured Clostridia bacterium | reverse complement strand
GGCAAATTTATCCACTTCCTTTAACCATTCATATGTTTTCTTTAGCTCCCTGTTGCAGTAATTATTGCAGTCTATTTTGCTGACAGACTTTTTCTCTTTCTCATAGGCTTCTTTACGGTATGCAAGTGTGTGATTATAAACAAAACGGCAGCAGCCGTATGTTTTTGCTATCTGCTCTTTTTGCATTTTGTTTGGATAAATCCTGTATTTATATGCTTTTAACACAGGCTGCCACCACCTTTCTATCCTTGATTTTCTATGTATTTGCGGAGCATTTCTTCTGAAATATTTCCAACGCTACAGGCAAAATACCCATCTGTCCAAAAAGTACGTTCTTTCCAGAAATGCTTTTTGAGATAGTTTGGATATTTCTCCCAAATATAATATGTTGTATAGCTTTTCATCCGATTTACGGCTTTGCTAATGGATACCGTTGGTTCCGTTTCTATCATGGAATGGATATGGTCCTTATCCGTCTCCATATATCTGATAATGACTTTGTGTTTTTGACATATCTCGTAAGAAAACTGCTTTATATCGTCTGATATCTGTTTTGATATCAGCAGTTTCTTCCTAATATTTGCATACAAAAATAATATGGTACTGCAATAAATATTTATGCCTGTTTTTTGATTTCCATGTTCCCATATCGAAAGTATAACATAAACCTCTACTTTTGTCTACCTTGACCCACCGTCTAAAGCCAGTGGGATTGCGGTAGCCATTATTTCAAAAAACCCACTAATTATCATGTTCACCGCGGATATCCTCCTTAGGTGGATCTAGCGGATAGGTTCCTGTAAAACAACCCTTACAGATAGGAAGCCCATTTGCCATCTCAGAAAGACGCTCTACCTTTAAATATGCAAGCGTATCTGCCCCAATAATCTGGCAGACCTCCTCCACCGTTCTTCCATGTGCAATAAGCTGCTCCTCCGACGGAATATCAATGCCAAAATAGCATGGATGCAGAAAAGGCGGCGCACTACTTCTCACATGTACCTCCTTTGCTCCCGCTTCCTTCAACATACGAACAATTCTAGCACTTGTCGTCCCTCTCACAATGGAGTCATCGATCATAACAATTCTCTTTCCTTCCACTGCTTCCTTAAGAACATTCAATTTTACCTGAACGCTAGACTCCCTGCTATTCTGCTTGGGCTTGATAAAAGTTCTCCCTACATAGCTGTTTTTGACAAATGCTGTGCCATATGGTATGCCAGACTGCATGGAATAACCAAGTGCCGCAATATTGCCAGACTCCGGCACACCTACCACCAGATCGGCATCCACCGGGCTGTCAATGGCAAGAAATTTGCCAGCCTGAATCCTTGAATGATATACACTTACATTATCAAAAACACTGTCTGGTCTTGCAAAATAGATATATTCAAAAATACATCTTGCTTCCTGCGCCTCCGGGAGACACATAGATGTATCACTCTCAATCCCATTTTTTGTGATTGTCACAATCTCGCCCGGAAGTACATCTCTGACAAATTTTGCACCCACTGTATCAAGAGCACAGGTCTCTGATGCAAGAATGTAAGCATTATCTCTTCTGCCAATGCAAAGTGGCTTAAATCCAAATGGATCTCTTGCCCCAATCAGCTTTCTTGGACTCATAACAATCAGAGAATAAGCTCCCTTGATCTTTCTCATCGCTGCTGCCACTGCCCCTTCTACCGTAGGCATCTTAACGCGCTCCCTAGCGATATGGTAGGCGATTACCTCTGAGTCAATGGTCGTCTGAAAGATCGCACCACCATACTCCAATTCCCTGCGAAGCTCTGGGGCATTGATCAGATTTCCATTATGCGCCAATGCCAAGGTACCCTTAATATAATTTAAAACCAACGGCTGTGCATTCTCTCTTGTACTGCTCCCCGCCGTGGAATAGCGAACATGTCCCACTCCAATATCCCCGTGAAGCTTCTCAAGTCCATCCGGTGTAAATACCTCATTTACAAGTCCCATTCCTTTTACAGAGTTTACCTTTCCCTTTGGTCCCTCTGTGTCGCTCACGGCAATACCACAGCTCTCCTGCCCTCTGTGCTGCAGGGCAAACAATCCATAATAGATGGTAGACGCCACATCATGCTTGTCAAAATCATAGATTCCAAAGACTCCGCACTCCTCATGCAGCTCATCTGCTATATCCATATGATTGATATTTTCCATATTATCCTAATCCTTCCCTGATGAAGCCAAAACAGGGGGCAGGCGCGCCTGTCCCCACATTTGAACTTACTGAATCCCAAGTCTCTTAAATACTTCCTCGTATGCATCCTCCACATTGCCAAGATCCCTTCTAAAACGGTCCTTGTCAAGCTTCTCCCTAGTCTTCATATCCCAGAGCCTGCAGGTATCCGGGGAAATCTCATCTGCCAGAATAATATCCCCCTTATATCTTCCAAATTCTAATTTAAAATCTATTAATTCAATTCCAAGTCCTGCAAAATAATCCTGCATTACTTTATTCACTTTAAATACGTATTCTGTAATCTTATCAATCTCTTCCCTCGTCGCCGCACCGATCGCGATTGCATAGTAATCATTGATCATTGGATCACCAAGCGCATCATCCTTATAACTAAATTCCAATGTTGGCGCCAAAAGCTTCTTTCCTTCCTCAATGCCAAGCTTCTTTGAGAAGCTACCCGCTGCCACATTTCTCACAATCACCTCTAATGGAACAATCTCCACCTTCTTCACCGCAGTTTCTCTGTCACTCAATTCCTCGATTAAATGAGTTGGAACTCCTTCCTTTTCCAAAAGCTTAAAGATATGGTTTGTCATGCGGTTGTTAATAGCACCTTTTCCGACAATCGTTCCCTTCTTCTGCCCGTTAAAGGCTGTCGCGTCATCCTTGTAATCAACAATCAGCACATCTGGATCTTCTGTCGTGTAAACCTTCTTTGCCTTTCCTTCATAGAGTAATTCCAATTTTTCCATCTCTGGCCACCAATCTCCTTTTTCTTATGATATATTTGTGATCAAGTTCGATTATAATACAGCACTTGCCTAAAATCAATACTATTTTCCTATTTTACATAAACAACTGCACCCTTGCGCACCTTTGGAATAATCTCTGTTCCATCGGGATAGCCAAGCGCTGCCATGCCATAGACAACATGATCGCTGGGAACAGACAACTCAGATAACACTTCACGGATAGCTGGGCGATCTGAAATCCCATTGAGCTGATTGATCCACACAGAACCAATGCCAAGTGAGTGCGCCGCCAAAAAGATATTCTCCATCGCACAGGCATTGTCCTCCTTGCCAAATGGACTCTCTCTTAAATTAGAAGGAATGATTAACACCTCAGGATGATACATAGTATAATTCTCTCTGCCAGTCTCCTTCTCAATTACCTTGGCGAGCTTTTGTATCTTCTCCCTGCTCTGCACCACAGTAAACTGCCATGTATCCCTGCCCATACCGCTTGGTGCATGAACTGCAGCATCCACAATCCATTTTATATCCTCCTCAGAAATAGGTTTACATAAAAAACCTCGAATACTTCTGCGCGATAAAATCGTTTCCAATGTCTGATTCACAGCACACGCTCCTCTCCAATCGGATTATTTTCTACTTATCCTACCAAATTCTAAAAAATACAAACCTTTGTCTCATTCTGCTCTGCTTCCATGCCACTTATAAACTTTAGATTTGCAAAGTCATCCATATTGGTGACAATCATAATACAATCTGTCGCAAGCCCCTTGCTCTCTATTAATGCCCGATCAAATTCCAAGAGTGGCTCTCCCTGCTTCACTTTCTTGCCCTGTTCCGTGAGAACTCGAAATCCCTCGCCATTTAAAGAAACCGTGTCAATACCCACATGAATCAAAAGCTCTGCGCCATTGCTTAATGTCATCCCAAATGCGTGACTCGTCTCCGCAATCATGGAAATCTCCCCTCCACATGGAGCTGTAATGGTATTTCCACTTGGACAAATTGCAATCCCATCTCCCAAGGCCTTGGATGAAAATACTGGATCGCTCACCTCTGTAATAGGAATTACCTTTCCAGAAACATATGCCTTTAATTCCTTTACTGCCTCCTCTTTTTCCTTGCGCTTAAAAAATCCCATACCATATTCTCCTTTCTTTTCACTTATCAGAATCCATCTCTGATTATCTGTTATTTCCTTTTGTACCTACCTTATGATAATACTTACTATATCAATAATATTATTGTAAAATATTCTGTACCAATAGTCAATCTCTATCCTTTTTTTCTATGTACCATTCTACACTAAGAAATTTTACAGATTTCTCTTTGAAATATTCACAAGTTTATGTTAAGATAGGATTGGTTATAATAAATCTATACTTTATACGAAATATTTTTATAGGTTATTTGTGATTTTACGGGGTGGTGAATCATATTCTAGAAGGGTCCGCCCAGAGAATTGGCTATAGTCCTC
>CAMUFS010000268.1 GCA_947088195.1 uncultured Clostridia bacterium | reverse complement strand
ACCAACAGAAAACCCACATAGAGCGCACCCCACCAAACTACTAATCGGATTGGGAGCAAATATCGCTAATAGATAGCACATAATACAGAGTACAGCGCTTCCTATCATCATTTTTTTTAATGGAATTTTATCACTGTATTTTCCATAAATCGCTCTGGATGTTCCCATCAGCAACGCAAACATGCAGGGACCTGCCAAATCTCCAATCGTTTTCGATACCTGAAGTGCCGATTCTGCAAATGATGATGCCCACTGGCTCATTGCTTGTTCGGATGCACCAGCACAAATCATAATAACCATTAACAGCCAAAATACTTTTTGTCTAAGCAAATTTTTCAGCGACAATTTTTCCTGACCATTCACAATCGGATATATGGGCACCATAAGAAAATATATGCTATTTGCAAGTGGTATAATTGCCCAAAGAAATGCCATCACCCTCCAATTTTTTATGCCAGCTATTGCAAAAAAGGCCGTTGAAAGTACCACTACACCGACATGCCCCCAACAATAAAAAGAATGTAGCAGACTCATCGCTGCCTCCTTTTTCTCTGTGGGACATGCCTCGACAATCGGGCTTATCAGTACCTCAATTATCCCACCTCCTATTGCATATACAATAACTGCCATCAATAATCCTATGTATGCATCTGCAAATATAGAAGGGAGTACCGCCAGACCAATAAGCCCTGCCGCTGCAAAAATATGAGCCATCACTACAGAGACTCTGTAGCCTATTCGATCTATTACCTTTGCAGACAATAGATCAACTAGAAGCTGTGTTGCAAAATTAATGGTGGTAATCAATGTAATTTTATCTAAGGTTAATTGATAATCTGTAATAAAAGTCAAAAATAAAAGTGGTGCAAAATTGTTTACTATTGCCTGCGTAATATAGCCAAGGTAACTGGCATAAATAGTGTGTTCATATTTTTTTAGATGCTTCATATTGTTCTCCATTGCTATTATATTTTGTAAAAATATTGCATTTTTATCTGAACATATAACTGGTATTATAACACTCAAATAACAATATGACAATAGAAGGTCCTCATTTATATATGAGCATGGGAATAGATACTATGTAACAGGGAGACCGGTTATTATATACTACGGATATCAGTTCTATAGATATTTTTTATCATATATTTTATTCGTAATTTTATTCTATTCTCCCTGTTAATAGTGTGATTTTATAAATAAGATAAAAAGAATTGATTAGATAAATGATTGAATATTTCTCTTTTTGCTATCCAGCCTCTGATTTTGAACTTCCTGCTTTATCATAAAATGTGCTTTCTGCCAAACCACATTGTCTAGCAGCTTCTCTCATGCTTAATTCCTTATTCCTCCATCGAATACATACAGATTGAAAATTATCTGGCAAAGGTATCTTTGGCCTGCCAAACTGAATCCCCCTCTGTCTGGCTGCTAAAATTCCTTCCGCCTGCCTCTGCCTGATATACTGCCGTTCATTCTCCGCCACGAAACTCAATAACTGAAGAACAACATCACTTAAAAACGTTCCCAGTAAATCCTTTCCTCTCCTTGTATCTAAAAGAGGCATATCTAACACCACAATATCGGCCTGTTTTTCTTTCGTTATCAAATGCCATTGTTCAATAATATCATTATAATTTCTTCCAAGTCGATCAATCGACTTTATGTACACAACAGCCCCTTTTGTAAGAATAGAAAGTAAACTCAAATAAGCAGGCCGGTCAAAATCTTTACCAGACTGCTTATCTATATAAATATGCTCTGCAGAAATACCAACCTCCTGCATGGCAAGTATTTGGCGATCTTCATTTTGATATTTGTTGCTGACTCTTACGTAGCCGTATATTCTGTGGTTCATAGTAAATATATTGTACTCCTTTGTTTGTTACTTTTTTCTATTAAACATTGTTTAAAAGTTACGGAAAATTTATAGATTCAAATTATTCCATTGGTCTTGGTTCTTTGCCCTCTAATATATCCGCGATCCTCTCACTTGCAAAACCATCTCCATAAGGATTCGATGCTTTACTCATTGCATCATAAATGGTCCTATTTGTTAATAATTCAGAAAAATTCCTGTAAATAATTTCTTCATCTGTTCCAACTAACTTTAATGTTCCAGCAGCAATACCTTCTGGTCTTTCCGTGGTATCTCTCATTACAAGAACAGGCTTTCCTAGACTTGGAGCTTCTTCCTGTATACCACCAGAATCTGTAAGAATAAGACAACTACGTGATAAAAAATTATGAAAATCAAGCACATCAAGAGACTCAATTATTCTGATTCTATCACAGCCTGTAAGCTCTTGATCTGCCTTTTCCTGAACTGCAGGATTCATATGAATAGGATAAATAGCTTTTATATCATTATGCTCATCCATAACACGACGTATTGCCCGAAACATATGTTGCATTGGTTTTCCAAGATTCTCCCTACGATGAGCTGTTATCATAATTAAACGACTGTCAGATGCCCAATCAAGATACTCATTCTTATAATCAGTTCTGACCGTAGTTTTAAGCGCATCAATAGCCGTATTCCCTGTAACAAATATACTTTCTAGTTTTTTCAATTCTTTAAGAAAATTTTCATTCATCCACTCCAAAAAATTTATCCTCAAGCATCAAACACCAACAATGATATATTGGAAGATGTAATTCCTGAATCATGTACGTCTCAACCTCTGGCACTTTCACAGCAATATCAGAAACTTTTGCAAGTTCTCCTCCGCTACTTCCAGTAAGACCAATTACTTTTATTCCAACCGCTCTCGCTACCACTGTAGCATTCATAATATTTTTACTGTTCCCAGATGTGGAAATTCCAAGAAAAACATCTCCTTTTCTTCCATATCCAAAAAGCTGTTGTGCAAAAACACCCAGACTATCTACATCATTCATATAAGCCGTTGTCAATGCCTCATGTGCTACAAGCGGAATTGCCATAAGTGAACACTCAAGATTTTTTACAAGTTCTTTTCCTCTCTCTCTATCAACATTGATAAGCTGTTTAGCAAAAGAATCAGAGATTGGTCTTGGTGTTTTGAAGCGTTTCATAAGCTCACCAGCAATATGTTCAGAATCGGCTGCTGATCCTCCATTGCCCGCTATAAGCAATTTCCCACCCGTTTCATAACACTGTTCCATAATACAATAGGCTCTAATAATATCATTTGTCAAACTTTGTAATTTAGGATAACGCTTAACTAACAAATCAATATGTTTTTCCAATCTTTTTTCTAACACAATTCTCCCCCTTCATAAATCACTACTATTTCAAAATACTATTAATAGCTTCGCCCAATGAAAAACAGGTTAAATCCTGTCCATAATCCATACTTCCTATAAGAATAGTCTGACATCCTGCAGCTTTACCAGCTATAACATCATTCTTACTATCTCCAATCATCCATGAATGACTTAAATCAATATTAAAATCTTTTGCTGCTTTTATAAGCATGCCCGGCTTCGGCTTCCTACATTCACACTCAATCTTATACTCCAAGCGTTCTCCTACAAAACCTCTGTCAGGATGATGTGGACAATAATAAATAGCATCTAGATATGCTCCATCCTGACCTAGTAATGTTTCCATCTTATCATGAATATGATTCAATTCATCTATACTAACCTCTCCTCTAGCAATCACTGGCTGATTACTTACGACAACCACAAGATACTCGGATTGATTAATTGTACGAATTGCATCAGATACTCCCGGAATTAATACAAACTCTTTTATATCGGTCAAAAATCCAACATATTGATTTATTGTTCCGTCCCTGTCTAAAAAAATTGCCTTCTGTTTTTTCTTTAAATTTCTAGCAATAACTTTACCCTCTATAAAATCTTTGTATACTTCATTATATCTATCGGGTGTCCCCATATCTTTGACATATTCAGGGCTTTTATATGCAAACATTTTCCCAGTTCCGGCAAGTGGCTTCAAAATCTGCCTATCAAGATCAACTTTCTCAGTAAAAATATCAATATCCAATATATCTGGCGAAAGAATGTGTAAGCCAGCATTAACTTGATTGTTATACCAAAAATTTCGATTATCTTCCTTAGTAATCCATTTTTGAACAACTCCCTCTGAATTAGAAATAATAATTCCACTGTCATATGGATGGTTATTTGGGTGAGTAAATAAAGTTACAAGACCTCCTTTTCTCTCATGAAATTCAACAAAACGCTTGAAATCTACATCAAAAAAAACATCTGCATTAAGTAGTAAAAAATCGTCCAACAACTTATCTCTCAAATAAAACAATGCCCCAGCATTCCCAAGCGGCTTCTCCTCAAAATAATATTCAATATTTACTCCAAAGGGAACACCCGTTACTGGAGATATAC
This sequence comes from uncultured Clostridia bacterium, assembly GCA_947088195.1. Classification (GTDB taxonomy): domain Bacteria; phylum Bacillota; class Clostridia; order Lachnospirales; family Lachnospiraceae; genus RGIG8607. Next base: position 93 of record CAMUFS010000268.1, on the reverse strand, counting down.
CACTCCCATCTCCAAAGTAATTCATAATAACCTGTCCCATGTGACTTACAGTTAAAATAATATTCGTAAATCCTTGATTTCGTAGATTTTCTA
>CAMUFS010000267.1 GCA_947088195.1 uncultured Clostridia bacterium | reverse complement strand
TATTGGGAAGCTCACGATAATCTGCATAGATTAAAAATGCAAAAGCTAATCCTGCTAACAAAAAACGAAAAGAAAGGGAAGATGTGGACTTCTTTTCTTGGTCTGTCCCATTTCTTCCCTTCCACTGCAGCATAGTATTTTCATTTTCAGCAGAGATACTGCGCATCTGCTCAATATCTTGAAGTTTTGATTGAATCATTTCCAAATTCATAAAATACCTCATAATAAAACAACTTACTATAAGATATTCATCTGATTATCTGGTTATTCTGCCGTTTATTTTATATTAGCAGAAAATAATAGATTAAATCGCATTGGCGGCATGGTATCCGCTGCGAACTGCAGAAGCAATATCAGCAGTTCTCTCTCCGGCACAATCTCCTATATAAGTGATTTTCTTCGTGATGCCACTCACATCAAATATATTCTTTTTCGAACCTAATGCATTGACAATAGTATCTGCGTGAATCTCTACTTCTGTGTTATCTTTGGTATTAACAGCATAAATTACATTATCTTTGATATGTGTCACTTTTGTATTGACATATTGTTTTACTTGATATGCTTCAAATGCTTTTGTAATTAGTGGTTTAATTGTGGTAGATTCTCCTGATGCAATCTGATCCATCATCTCTATTATAATGACAGAATAGCCTTTTTTTGCCAGATATTCTGCTGTCTCAGTTCCAACCAAGCCTCCTCCTAACACAGCGCATGTACCTGTAGCTTCTTCTCCCTCCAAAACCTTCCATGCGGAAAGTACATGGCTGTTTTCCACTTGCATAGGAAGATCCATATTATGTGCTCCAACTGCAATAAGTACTTCATCAAATTGATTTAATTCCTTGGCATCAGGCTCTTTGTCAAGCTGAATTTCTACCTGTAGAGTTGGCAATATCTTCTCATAGTACTGGATAGAACGAAGAATTTCATTCTTTCTTGGTGGTACTGCTGCCAGATGTATTTGCCCGCCAATTTTATTTTCTTTTTCGAAGAGTGTGACTTTATGTCCTCTTTTTGCGGCAACTCTAGCGGCCTCCAGACCTGCAATTCCAGCCCCCACAATCGCTACCTTCTTTTCTGCGTCTGCCGGCTTGATAAAGATAGTCCCTTCATCCCCATTTTCTGCATTAAGCACACAGGAAATATAGCGACGATTTTGAATGGCATCCACACAGCCCTTATTGCAGTTCAGACACTCACGAATACATTCTCCCCGCTCAAGCTTTGCGGCAATATCAGGATCTGCCAATAAAGAACGTCCGTATCCAATCATATCTGCCTCGCCATTTTCAAGGATCTGTTCTCCTGCCTCAACTGTGATCACTCTTCCCACCGTCACAACAGGAATCTTTACCACTTCCTTTACATGCTTTGCAACAGGAAGCGTCCAATTATATGGCATGTCACCCATAGGTGGAATAGTGTCTCCCATATTCCCTGTGTGATTTGCCTGTGCAACCTGAATCATATCAACGCCTGCAGCCTCCAAAAGCTTTGCAAATGCAACTGCCTCTTCCTCCAAAAGACCACCTTTTCCGCGAAGCGATCCATCTTCATTTACTGTGATTACTGGAAGCTTATATTCGATTGCCATAGAAGGTGCAGCTTCTTTAATTGCCTTGACAACCTCAAGAGCATACCGAATCCTATTCTCGAAGCTGCCGCCATATTCATCTGTGCGATGATTTAATAAAGTCGAACACAAAGAGCCAATCAAGCGATCTCCATGCACTTCAATCGCATCCACACCTGCTTTGGCTGCCTTTGCCGCACAATCTGCAATGCTTTTCTTAATCTGCGAAAGCTGATCTACACTTGCCTCACTGACAAAAAATTGCATATCATGATGAAGCTTTGCATAGGCATCCTTTGTCAGCTTTTCTGCCGCCTCTGTCTGTGCTTTATATTCTTCCTCATTTCCTGATGCCTGTGCTTCTGCCGCTGCCTTGCGAGCCATGCCAGCCTGCATAATCATTCTTCCCACGCCCGGCACATCATATTCTGGGTGAAATATTTGTAGAGCAAGCTTGCTGTCATAAGCATGTACAGCATCTGCCAATTTTTGAAATGCTGGAATCTGACTGTCATCATATAGCTTTGGCGTAGGTGACGCAGTGCGAACAGGCGCGACATCACCAATTACTATGTAAGAAACGCCTCCCTTGGCAAGTCTCTCGTAAAATGTGAGACTGCGCTCTCCAATGGAACCATCACGCTCTTCATAGCCAGTGGTTAAAGGCGGAAACATAATGCGATTTTTTAACATCATATTCCCCACTTGAATCGGTTCTAGTAATTTGCTTCCCATAGATTTCTTCCTCCTTATATTTTATATATTATAATGTACTTGCCAATGCATAAGCGGCACTGATGGCATCCTTTAGGTTGCCAACTTTATTGCAATCCCCTATATAGTGTACATGCTCCATTGTATTTGTCACAGGCATAGGTTTATATCCCACAGCAAAAACAAGTGTATCAGCGTCACAAATACAATGCTCTTCTCCATCCTTAGAGTATGTGATCGTTGTCTCGTCCACTTTAGTGACAGCGCTTTTTAGTTCAATTTTTACCCCTTTTCTCAAAAGACGTTGTGTCAGTACACTTTTTGCTGCACCACCCTCCCCTGCCATTAAAGTATCCGTCATCTCAATTATAGTAATATCTCTATTGGCTGGAAATCTATCATCAATCAGTGGGGCAAGATAATCTGCTGTCTCACATCCCACCGATCCGCCTCCTAAAATCACAATCTTTCTGCCCGGAAATCCTTTTCCAGATAAAATATCATCTGCTGTCATAGTCTGCTTAAAACAACGAAATGCTTCTATTTCTTTTGCCCTAGCCCCAGAAGTACAGATAACTTCAAAATCCTTAAATTCTTCTTTTAGCATATCTGCTGTCACTTCACAGCCCTTGCGCACTTCAACACCTGCTTGCTCCAATCTTCGAATCATAAATTTTATTACCTTACACAATTCCTGCTTGCCGATTGGAACCGCCGCCAAGCGCAAAAGTCCGCCAAGCTCTGCTTCTTTTTCGCACAAAATAACCGTATGTCCCCGCTTTTTTGCGATATATGCCGCTTCCATGCCAGCAGGACCGCCACCCACAACCAAAACTTTTTTCTTTTCTTTTGCCTCTTCTATCTGATTGGACTGTACCGATGGATTTACTGTACAAGAAATTGGTTTTCCAAACATAATACCTGTCAGACAACGCCCACAGCCAATACACGGCCGAATATCTTCTGTGTTACCAGCGTATGCTTTATTGGCAAATTCACTGTCACATAAATTTGGACGGCCAATCATACAAATATCTACTTCTCCATTAGCAATTAACTCCTCTGCCACCCACGGCTCATTGATCCTTGCCACAGTGGAAACTGGAATATGAATATGTTTTTTAATTGTCTCCGCTGCGTGAGCATGGGGTGCAGGAGAAGTGCCCGGCGCTGGCATAGAGCTTCCTCTTTTAATGGTATTTCCACCTGATACATGAATAAAATTCACACCTGCCGCCTCAAGCTGTTTTGAGACGTAGATCATATCACGCAAGGTCAATCCGCCGTCGCTGTATTCATCTCCCGATATACGAACATCAATAAGAAAATCATTTCCACATGTTTTTCTAATTTCTTCAATCACTTCTAAAGTAAGACGAAGCCGCCCATTTAGATCCCCGCCGTATTCATCCGTTCTTTTATTATATAAAGGTGTGAGAAATCCTCCTAACAATCCATGTGCATGTGCTGCCTGAATTTCTACACCATCTCCGCCTGCCTGTAAAAATCGGTGAGCCGCTTGTCCAAATTGTTTTACGATCTTATGTAATTCCTCCACGGTGACAGCGCGCGGTGCAGATTTTGCATAATAAGGTCCGACATTAGAAGGAGCGATAAGCTGTGGTGTTCCGGGCAGAGGAAATGCCATGTACGCCGGATGGAATAGCTGTGATAGAATCTTTGTATCATATTGATGCACAGCATCTACCAACTTTTTCCATCCCGGAATATAGGAATTATCATAAATTGACATATCTCCCGGCAAATAGGTATAAGTTGGTTCCACCGTTGTCACCTCTGTGATAATCAAGCCAACCCCACCTTTCGCCCGATTGGAATAATGCTCAATCAAAGCATCTGTCACATATCCTTTATCCGCCAAATTTGTCGATAAAGGTGGCATAAAAAGCCTATTTTTCACCGTCACATTGCCGAGCGTGATCGGAGAAAATAAATGTGGATAATGATTCATAAAAGAAACCCCCTTTTGTTAAAAAAATAACTATTTCTTTTATTATACTTTATATATAGGGTACAAAAACTATCTTTTTATGATATAATACTATCATATTTTGATATTATATAAAACAGGAAGGATAAAAAGCCGTTATGCCACAGACATTATATCGAATTAGCCAACACAAATTAAAAGAAAATAGTCAGCATATGTTTCGCTCTGGCAATCATTATCT
>CAMUFS010000266.1 GCA_947088195.1 uncultured Clostridia bacterium | reverse complement strand
GTACACCCAATTCCATATCCTATCCCCAATAATAATACTGAGTCCAGTTATCTATAATCTTCTGTGCTTCCTCAAGATCCAGCCCAGTGATATCACGAAGCTCCTGCACGGCAAATATCTTCTCTTTATTCAAAATACAACGATTCACATGATCGAATGTATTCTTTGGATAAGATACCCCGTTGATCACCACATGTGTCTGCTCCTTTGCCTTCTTAGAATCCTTCTTTTCCGATATTAGACCTGTTATAATAAGTATTGCACAGACAATAAACACAACAATACCAATAATAAACATTACTTTTACCGTATCAAATCGTACTGTCTCCAAGCATACAGGAAGGACATACTTCTCCATCTCTGCCTCAGACTCAAACCACTCGGACTCCTCGAACCATTCTTTCATATAGCCCAAAAGCTCCTTGTCCATCTTTTTCAGACATCCTTCTATATGAACAACCTGATTTCCAAAGTCTGAGCTTTCGCCGTTCAACCATGCCCATGTTAAGTCAGCGATCTTATCATAGCTTGACTGACTTTTCCCGTCGCTCTTCACGCCAATATAGTAAGTTTCCTCACCGTCAAATGCTGGCACTATATAATAATAATCTGTACTCTTTCCAGTTACAGCACCATTTCTCTTTGTTGTTGTGGTCTCTGTTGCAAAACAGTCAAGCACAGCATAAATATCTGCCTCCACGGCATCCAATCTTCCAATTTCCGTAACCTTTGTGTCATCTGCATAGAGATCAATCGGCTTCTTAAAAGAAGCAAATCCATCTAGGCCGCATACCCATAACATTATCGCTGCCATCACAATAAACACAATCGATATTGAACGCAATACTTTCATCCTCTGTTCCTCCCCCTACTTTGCTGCATATGATTTATATTGTGGCAGATAAGCGATCAGCCTTTCTACTTCTGCCTCCTGATATACGCCTATTGGCTCTGATGATTTTTCCACTCCACTGCTCTTCTGAACCTTAAGCACATTAATTATCAGCTTCTCCCCAGCCAGAGTGATTGTCATATCAAGTCCTTTTTTACCTACCTTGTAGGCAAACTTTACTTCATCCCAGTTGATCGTCATACAGTTTCGAAGAAGAATCTCCTTATCTTTCACAACAAACGGAAAAATTGCAAGCTCCGACTCATTAAATGCAAGGATATAACTATAATAATAATAAGTTGTTGTCCTGCCATAGCGCTCTGTCTTTGTGTAATTGCCGACTGCATATGTATAATCATTCAGCTTTTCTTTCATCACCTGAGACATAACGTCCATCATACGCTTTTTGTCAGTGCCTTTCTCTCTCTGCTCCTTCATATACTGCGATCCCTTCCATAGCCCATATATAGCCAGCAGAGCAACTACTACCATAGCGCCAATCACAAATATCGTAGCTATGGTATCACTGTCGATGTTTCCCATCTTCTTTCCTCCTATCCCCTCTGTAAGATTCCATATGCCAAACACATGTACCGAAATTATTCTATCATTTTTTTTCTATACCAACAATAGTACAAAAGACTGATTGTCTAAATAGTTTTTCACAACAGAGCAACTTATGATTTTAGAAAAAGACTTGTGATATACCTATTATTTTTAAAGGATTGATTAGAAATATTATCTATCTCCTTAAGCTCTGCCTCCACCCACAGCTCCTCCGCAGTGATCATCATATGATTTAGAGCAATTCCAATATCAATCATGCGCATTCGCTGCATGGCAGGAATTTTTGTATTCACCTTCTGCATAAAAACATGTACTCTATTATTATATACCACAAAGCGCCATGGCTGCCCATTTAAAGAAGATGGCGCAAGCACTGCCGCCTTAAGAATTGTCATAAGCTCACTGGATGGCTCTTCCTTAAAGACACACAATTTATTCAATGGCAGACGCTTGATGGTTTTGTCCGTGCGGTACAGATATTTCTGAGGATAGCCTGCCGCCATCACCAAAACTTCCTTCAACCCATTCTTCTCTTTACAAACCTTTAAAAGCCCCTGATAGCAGGTTCCAATTCCCTTTGCTGCAAGATATAAGGAAAGCTCCTCCATCACATAGCCAGTATTAAGATAAGCCTCTTGGCTCTCCTCAGTCAGAAAACTAATATAGTACGGCGCTTTCACGGCAAACAAACCGCTGCCATGCCTCTCATTGATATTACATGTCACCTCAAGCTGATAGGGAATATCTGGATACAATGCTAACATTTCCCGCTCATATCGTACAAAACCATTAAGAACAGACTCATCCAACTGCCTTGTCTGAAATTCTCTCACCGACTGACGCTTTCCTATCATATCATACAAATTCAACTTATCCACCCCATTGTCTGTTATTTACGATTAAGTATAGCACATATCATTCACTTTTATTGCTTATTTCTCTCATTATTTTCTTAATTTTTTGTTAAGATTTTACAATTCCATATGCTTCATAAAAGTTTCTGGAAAATCCTCTCTATTTGCCAGATGAATATGTTCTACCACAGCGAGCAAGCCTTCTATTTCTTCTATCGCAGCACTGTCTGTGCCGATCTCTGTTTCATTTCTAAGAAACCGTACCGCCCCTTTTAGTGAAGTGTTCCCCACCACAGAAGCTTTTCGCTCTGTTCCTCTTGGAAGCAGTCCCACAGAAGCTGCCTTTTTCACTGACAAATTAGCTCCAAATCCCCCAGCAAGAAGATATTCCTTTCCCTGAGTCTGTCTCATTCCCACTCTATTAAGAAGAATCTCTACTCCCGCCGCAATCGCTGCCTTTGCCATCTGAAACTCACGGATATCTCCCTGTGTTAAAGAAATTGCTCTTCCGTCCTCTCCTCTAGCCAAAGCATAACCATTTTCACGCCATGCCCGCTGCATCAAGCCATCTTTCTCTATCACTGAGAGCTTTCGCAAATCTGCCACCGCTTCGATCAAGCCACTTCCGCAGATACCCCTGGGTGTTTTCTCCATAATAGTATGACAAAGCAGCATATCTCCCTCTGTCTGTGTAACACAAATTGCCCCCGGCAAAGCTGCCATGCCACAAGAAATATTGCTGCCCTCAAACACGGGGCCAGCCGCCGTGGAAGCCACCAAGATTTTATTAGAACGGATAAAAGCAAGCTCTCCATTTGTGCCAATATCCAAGAATACTGACGCCTCTCTTTTTTTCTGCATAACAAGCTCATAAAGACCTGCCGTAATATCTCCACCCACAAAACCTGCTATGCACGGAAAACCTGTAACCACCAATCTCTCCGCCCCTTGCTCAAACAGCGCCATCTCCTTATTCTCACAAATTTCCTCAGAAAAAAGCTGTCCGTATTCTGCGTGGATAAATTTCGTTATCGACGGCAAAAACGGATAGCTTCCAAGCTCTTTTATAGAAACTCCAAAGAAAAGCTGCTCCATCGTTGTATTCCCAGCTATCACAATATGCTTTACCACTTTGAGCGCAAGGTTTTTCTGACTAAGCAGCCGATAGAGTCCCAGACGAATATCCCTGCGAATACACGATCCCAGCAGATCCTCCTGCCCCTCTATAGCAAGCGCAATACGACTTACTACATCAGCGCCATAACTGCGCTGATGATTCAGCCCCATCTGCGTGGCAACTATCTTCCCCTCCTTGTCCAAAAGCACAAAAACAAGCGTGGTAGTCCCTATGTCGATGGCGACAGAAAAAGAACCCTCTAAAAAGTCTGTCTGCATTTCCTCCAGCGCCAACACCTGCATCTCTTCTTCTCCAGTAGCAACCTCAATCTCACAGTCTGACAATGGAACACTCTGACAAGCAATTCGAAATCCTTCCTCTATCTCTTTTTCTGACAGATGCTTTCGGTCGGCATCACTTAACTGGGTTTGCCACTCACTACCTTCACTCTACAAGTGCCACAGCTTCCTCTTCCACCACAGGGGGAGGGCACATCCCGAAGCTGCTTACGCACACCCTCAAAAAGAGTTCGCTCTGTGCATTTCACTGTGATCTTCGCCATATGCCCTCCCCGCTATTCACATATTTTAACTGACAAAGCTTATCTTTATTCCGCTGTCAGCTCCTCCATCTGCTTCACAAACTCTGCAAAGACTGCAAGCGCCTCCTTCACAGGCTCCGGCTTCTCCATATCGACGCCAGCAACCCTAAGCAGCTCAATCGGGTACATAGAACAGCCACCGCTCAAGAATTTCTTATAATTCTTCACAGCAGCGTCACCCTCCTTCAGTATCTTGCTTGACAGCGCCATTGCAGCAGAAAAGCCCGTCGCATACTGATAAACATAAAAAGAATTATAAAAATGCGGGATTCTCGCCCACTCCATTTCAATCTGAGAATCAATCACCATATCCGGTCCAAAATACTTCTCATTCAGATTCCGATAAACAGATTTTAATACCTCCGCATTCAGAGACTCCCCAGCATCAACCATATCATGTGTCAGCTTTTCAAACTCTGCAAACATAGTCTGGCGGAACAATGTACTCTTAAATTGCTCTAAGAAATAATTGATAAGATATGCC
>CAMUFS010000265.1 GCA_947088195.1 uncultured Clostridia bacterium | reverse complement strand
TATAAGTAGAATATACATGAGAAAAGATATATAACAATCATAACATAATTTTACATTCCAAATTAACCTTCGTTAGATAGATTCAAAGAAAATATTCCATATATCATAATGCAATAAAGATGGCCATACCATATCTTAGCTGAATGGTTTTACAAATTTATGAAAAAAATTTTTATAGTTATGTTGGAGAGGGATTCGTTGCGCGGACCTTTCTTCAGCATGATTTTATATTTTTCATAATTTCGAAAGCGCATAAACATATTCCAGCAAAAGTTGTAAAGTGGTGATTATTTTAATTAAATTATAAAAAATAAAATAGGAGGATTTTAACGTGTTAAAAAATTTAAAGGTGAGGAATAAACTCTTCTTTTCATTTGGTATTGTGATCATCATCTATCTTATTTCAATTATCGCGTCAGTCATTGGTCTTAGAAGCGTCTTTGGAGAATTAGAAGATTTCTATCAGGTTCCATATCCAATGGTGAAATCTGCTTTACAAGCACAATCCAGGGCGAGACAAATTCAACTGAATATCTTCCGCGCCAGTGCCTTAACAGATGATCCGGCCGCCATACAAACTTATTTGTCTGAAATTGAGCAAAATGTTGCTAGTCTAACCGTTGAATTGGACGCTCTGGCAGAGTATTATGACGCAGACTCTGTTCTGCTCAAGTCCATGCAAGCCGCTGCAAAGCAGACAAGTGAGGCAAGGCTAAAGACCGTTGATCATCTTAAAAACAATGATAGGAACAGTGCTCTCACCATGATAACGGAAGAATATGACAGTGCAGCTTCCACTTTGCAGGACACGCTTCAAGACATTATTGATGATGCCCAACTAAAAGCAGAGGACTATTATTCAACAGGGGCCTTAATAAATCGACGCTGTTCCACCACCCTGTATGTACTCTCAATTATCAGCGTTATCCTGACACTTATTCTTTCTATCAGCATTATCCGTGGCTTTACACGTCCGATTGCCGAGATTGAAAATGCCGTAAAGAAGATGGCAGAGGGAAATATGCATTCAGAAATTACATACAAATCTAAGGATGAGCTTGGCGCACTGGCAGAAAATCTTCGTTTTGTTTTAAAGACCCTATCTGCATATATTGCTCATATATGTTCCAGAATGGATTCCCTGTCAACAGGAGATCTGACAGTGGAGATGGATATGGATTATCTCGGAGAATTTGAATCCATTAAGCGTTCTGGAAATAAAATTATTACATCTCTCAATGATACTTTTGGACAGATTCATATGGCCGCTGAACAGGTATCAAACAGCTCTGACCAAGTATCAAGCGGCGCACAAGCGCTGAGCCAAGGTACTACAGAGCAAGCAAGCTCTGTAGAAAAATTAGTTGCCACCTTAAACACTTTATCTGAACAAGTAACCCAGACAGCCGGAAAATCGCGAGATACTAACAACCTAATTCTGGAAACAGTCAAAGAGGTAGACGATAGTAATACCAAGATGAATGCCATGATGAACGCCATGACAAAGATCAATACCTGCTCAAGTGAGATAGAAAAGATTATCAAGACTATTGAAGATATTGCATTCCAGACGAATATTCTTGCATTGAATGCTGCGGTGGAGGCTGCCCGCGCAGGAGAATCTGGCAAAGGATTTGCCGTTGTGGCAGATGAAGTGAGAAGCCTCGCTTCACGCAGTGCAGATGCAGCTAAGGATACTATTGTATTGATTAACAATTCCATCACTGCTGTGACCGAAGGAAACCAAATTGCGGAGGATACGCAGAAATCCTTGCTAACCGTAGTAACAAGTGCACAGCAGATCGAGAACAATATGTCACAAATCACAAAAGCTTCTGATATACAGGCAGAAGAGCTTCGTCAGGTGACAATGGAGATCGACCAAATTTCTTCCGTTGTTCAGACAAATTCTGCAACTGCACAGGAGAGCGCCGCTGCCAGTGAGGAATTATTCAGTCAGTCCACACTGCTTAAAAGCCTTGTAAATCGGTTCCGCACACGAAAAACAATTTTATAAGCTCTTATTAAAAAGTCGAAGCCTTCGCAATTAGAGAAGGCTTCGACTTTTTATCATATTCGAGAAAGCTCCGCCCAGAAAATGGCTAGAAAATAGCAAACCAACACTACAATCTTATATTCTTTAAGCCCTCTCAAATAAATCATACTTAACAAGATCCATTACGGCCTCGCCATCTGCAAAGAATGAAATCCCCTTTGCAGCAAGATCAGTAAAAAATGTAGCTGTCATAACCTGAGCTCCGTCATTGATAAATACTTCAACGCTGAATCGGTCCAATATAAAACGCATTTTCAAAACATCACTGTCTTTTGGAATAAGACAGCGGCGCTGATGGATGAGAGCCCGCCGGGAACCAGAACACTTTCTATCAATCTTCAACACTGACTCATAAGGACGGAAGCTCACCGAAGTGCGGTATTGATCATTTTGAGCAAAACGGACAGCAAATTTTCGATAGAGTGCTTGAGAATCCTTAGGACGAAGAGTAATCAGAAGCTCCACGGTTCTTCCCTCCACACCGGGCAATGTTAGATCGCCAGAGACCGTCACATTCTTATACTCCAACCTTCCACTGCGATATGCCTCCAATTCCCGGACAGGCGCCTGATACAGCCTATTATTTCGAATAGTCAGTTCTCTTGGAATACTCATCTGCCCAAACCATGGACGTTTTTCTGTGTTAGCGGCAGGACAGGCATCCCAATTTTGCATCCAGCCAATCATCACTCTGCGCCCATCTGGTGTCAGAATGGTCTGAGGGGCATAGAAATCAATTCCATAATCAATGGCTTGATTCTTTTCTGGGATAAAATGAGTTTTTCCCTCATCCCAATGACCGATAAAGCAAACTGTGCCATTTCCATTATGGTACTCAAAGCCATCCGGCAGCATATCCTGTGGGCTAACCATTACCACCTGTTTATCCTCCAGAGTAAAGAAATCAGGACACTCCCACATACGCCCAAGACTTCCATCATTCTCTAACAGGATACTTTGAAATTTCCAACAAAAGGCATCCTCACTTTTAAATAAAAGAAGACTTCCCAATTGATTCTCTCGACGTGCACCTACCATGCACCAAAAACTTCCGTCTGGCTCCCTCCATATCTTTGGATCGCGGAAATTACATCGATCCATTCCATCTGGCAATTCCTTTTCATCTAGCACTGGGTTTTGGTTATATTTTTTATAATTTAGGCCATCCCCCACAGCAATACATTGTGTCTGAATTTCCAATCCATTGTCGTTATCCTCCTTGCGAACACCTGTATAAAGGAGCATCTGCCTCCCATCAGAAAGCTCCAACGCACTCCCGGAAAAACAGCCAAAGGAGTCATAATCCTGATCTGGTGCCAGCGCAGCCGGAAGGTATTTCCAGTGCAATAGATCTGAACTTACGGCATGTCCCCAATGCATAGGACCCCAGACAGATTTATAAGGATGATATTGATAAAAAAGGTGATATTCCCCCTTGTACCAAGAAAAGCCATTGGGATCATTAGCCCAGCCTGCTCTGGGTGATAGATGAAATTTGGGGCGTGTTTCAAGGGGGATGCGCTGTTCCGCTTCCTGTTCGTAAGCTCTTGCAAATAATAGTTTTTGACTTGTCATAAATTTTTATTCTCCCTATATCACTCTTGATTTATGAATTTCTGTGTTGTTACATCTCTGGTGTGTACTGGCGCAAAGATGTAAAGGTCACTGTGTTGCTCTCCGCAAAAAGCTGTATAGGCTTACCACTCACACCATAGATACGCACAGTAAGTGCTGCTATATCATCAATATAAAAAGTGCCAACAGAACCCTCCTGTATATAAGTAAAGGAATATGTCTCTCCTACCTCAAGAGGCGCATCCATCTCTGTTATCAATGTAGAACCCTCGTTAAAAAAAAGCTGGATCTTTCCTGTTTCAGGATCGATAGAAATAAGTTTATTTTTATCTGCTCTGCCATTATAGTCAAATGCCAAGCCAAAAGAACCTTGATCCGTAAACTGAAACTCACCAGTCAGCTTGAAGCTCTCATAACAAGTGAACACATCCTCATAGCTGTATGCCGATCCGGCCCTTACTGTTACATGGGGCTTGTCGGGAATCAATCTGCGACGTACCGAAAACTGTTCTTTCACATTATCGACAGAAGCAAGAATCAAAGAACCATCTTCCTTTTGAACAATCTCTTGTACCACCAGATTTCCTGCCCATGCCGCCACATCCTGCGTGGATGAGACAGATTCGGAACGGCGGGCCCAACCCACCATATAGGAACCATCCTCACTCTCTACATGCTTTGCTGCATAAAAAAGCTTACCCTCCAGCCTTTTAGCTTCTGAATATGGACCAAACTGTTCTGCAGAGGAAGCATACCAGAGTGTATCATCCTGCGCGGAATAAGTAATATACCAAGTATCTCCTATCCGAAAAGTATCACTGCACTCTAAATTCCAAAAATCACCCTCCTGATTTGTGAAAATAATGTCATCATATGTGATGGTTTCTAAATCAGCGCTCAGTGTATATTTAAGAATACGCGCCACTCCATCTTGAGAAG
>CAMUFS010000264.1 GCA_947088195.1 uncultured Clostridia bacterium | reverse complement strand
GGAAAAGGGAATAAGTGGAGAGCTGTATCTAATTGGAACAGAACAGATCCATACCATGAAGGAGGTACTTGCCATGTTAATGCAGCTTTCTCCTATGGCAGATAAAATTCAGATTGAAATCGATCCAGAAAGAGTGCGGCCCACAGAATTAATGACTTTTATAGGCAATTACAGTAAATTTCAATTAGCAACAGGATGGAAGCCTGAATATCCCTTAAAAGAAACATTACAATCCGTTTTGGACTATTGGAGATATTTTATTGATAATAAAATGTATTAGATATTATAAGTAGGAGATATAAAGTAAGATAAAATGAAAATATTGATAACAGGTGCGAGCGGATTTATTGGAAGTCGAGTGATACAGATATGGAAAGACTATGCTGATGTTGAATTATATGGGTTGACAAGGAATGGTTTGAAAGATAGTGCTATAAGAAGAATAGATACTATATCTTGGCTGGAGTGCGATGTGCTTAATATAGAAGCGGTACGCAATATATTTTTAAATTATAAATTTGATGTGGTGCTTCATTTGGCAGCTATAACAGAACATAATGCTATTGTGAATCACAGTTTTGAGACATTTGATACGAACTTGTATGGAACGTTAAATATTTTAAAATGTATCAATGAATTATGTGATAAATGTTTATTTCTCTATGCATCTTCTGGAAAGGTATATGGACTGACAAATGAGATGCCAGTAAGTGAAAATGCATATTCAAATCCAACAACATTATTGGGAAAAAGTAAACGAATTACAGAACAGGTAATTGATTTTTATTCTGTAGCGGCAAATCAATATCTAATCTGTCGTATTTTCAATATATATGGTGAAGGTCAAAAAAGAAATTTTGTATTGCCTACTATTCTTGAACAGTTAGATCAATCGGAGATATCTCTGGGGAATATTGATGATTTGCGTGATTATTTGTACGTGGATGATTTGATTTCAGCATTGTGGGCTTGTATAAAAAGCAGAGATAAATTTAAACAATATGATATTGTGAATATTGGAAGCGGGGAACCTGCAAGCGTGAAGGATATTATTTATATTATAGAAGAGATTACAAATCAAAGACGAAAGGTTACTATAAATAAAAATAAAATAAGAAACGACGAGACAAAGGTTGAATTTTGCAGCAATAAAAAATTAAAGGACCTGACAGGATGGCAGCCAAAGTATTCTCTTTACAATGGAATAAAAAATGTGTTGAGAAGTGAAAGGTTTATATAATAAATGAAAGCAGTTATTATGGCAGGAGGAAAGGGCACAAGGCTTGGTTCCATGACAAAGGATATTCCTAAGCCTATGATTTCTATAGAGAATAAGCCAATTTTGGAATATCAGATTGAGAGTTTAAGGAAAAGCAACATTACGGATATTATATTGGTAATCGGATATCTTGGGGATGTGATTAAGGAATATTTTGGAGATGGGCATCCATGGGGTGTCAAGATAGAATATATTGTGGAAGAGGATTTTCTTGGAACAGCTGGAGCTTTGTATTATATAAAAAATGTAATAAGAGAAAGCTTTATTCTTATATTTGGCGATTTGGTGCTAGATATAGATTGGATTCGATTTATGAATTTTCATAACAGAAGCAATGCAGACATTACACTTTTTGTGCATCCTAACTCACATCCATATGATAGTGATGTAATTGTGACAGATAAACAAAATAGAGTGACAGATATTTTATATAAAAATAAAAAAAGAAATTTGTACTATCATAATTTGGTCAACGCAGGAATCTATGGCATCAATCCTTGTGTACTGGATGATATTATATTACCGGAAAAAATGGATTTGGATCGGGATATTATTGTAAAATGGCTTCCCAGGCAGAAGGTATTTGCGTATTCATCATCGGAATATGTAAAGGATATGGGAACCTTAGATCGATTTTATTCTGTTTCAGAGGATATAAGGAAGGGAATTGTAGAATCCCGCAGTTTTAGAAATGCGCAGAAGGCAATATTTCTTGACAGAGATGGAACCATCAATAAAAGCTGTGGTTTTTTAAAATCGGCAGAACAATTTGAGTTGCTTTTGCAGGTGGCAGAGGCAGTAAAAAGAATTAATACCTCAGAGTATTTGGTAATTGTTGTGACAAATCAGCCTGTGGTTGCGCGAGGAGAATGCTCTTTGGTTGAGTTAGATCAGATACATATGAAATTAGAGATGGAGCTGGCAAAGGAAGGTGCTTATGTGGACGCTCTATATTTTTGTCCACACCATCCTGATAAAGGGTATCTAGGAGAAATACCTGAATTAAAAATAGAGTGTAATTGTAGAAAACCGAAAATAGGAATGATAACAGAGGCGGCCGAGCGCTTTCATATCGACATTGCTAATTCTTGGTATATTGGGGATACCACAACAGATATTCAGACAGGTATAAATGCAGGCTTGAAGACTGTTCTTGTTTTGACTGGAGAAGCGGGAAAGGATGGGAAATATCAGGTGCAGGCAGATATAACAGCGGAAAATTTGTTGATGGCAGTAAATAAAATTTTGGGTGATTAACATGGTAGTATGAAACAGTAAAGGAGGATACAAGTGGACTACAGAAGAGCATTACAAGAGTATCTTGACGAAGAGACCTCTGTTATACAGAGTTTAAAGCTTGATACAATTAATACGGTGATAAATGTGCTTGAAGGGGTGCGTCTGAGCGAAAACAATATTTTTATATGTGGCAATGGAGGAAGTGCAGCCACGGCAAGTCATTATTGCTGTGACTTTAATAAAGGAGTTAGTGGGAAACAGCAAAAAAAGTATAATTTTGAATGTCTGAATGATAATATTCCTACTATGATGGCAGTTGCGAATGATATAGGATACGAGGAAATATTTCGTTTTCCTTTAAAGAACAAAATGAAACAAGGAGATATTTTAATTGGCGTATCTGGCTCTGGAAATTCGAAAAATATTATAAACGCTATGGAATATGCAAAAAGTATTGGAAATAAAACAATATCTATTGTTGGTTATGATGGAGGAAGAATGAAGGAGATTGCGGATTATTGTATCCATGTGAATATTCATAATATGCAGATTGCAGAGGATGTCCATATGATTTTGGATCATGTAATGATGTATGTATTGTCATTAAGCGAACAAGAGGTGTAGAAGCTTGAGTCCTATTGTTAGTATTATTATTCCCGTATATAAGGTACCTGAACAGTATTTGAGAAAGTGCATTTGGAGCTGTATCAATCAGACCATAAGAGACATTCAAATTATTATTGTCCATGATCAGGCAAATGATAGATGTGGCGATATATGTGATGAATTTGCACGAGAAGAGAAGCGTATTTTGGTGATACATAGAAATGAAAAAAAGAATGCCGGATTATCGGCTGCCCGCAATATAGGGATGCAATATGCAGAAGGAGAGTGGATTTATTTTATTGATGGCGATGATTGGATTGATAGTGATTTTCTGGAAAAAGGTTTGGATGCTGCTTCTGACAAGACAGATGTTATTTTATTTCCCTATATAAAGGAATATAAAAATAAATCTGTTCCTGTAGAATTATTTCATTCTTCTGTTCTTGCGTTTGAGAGAAAGCAGATTAGGGAAAGATTACTATTGAGAATAATAGGTCCAACCGGAACAGAAAGAAAAAGTCCTGTAAGCCTTGAAAATCTGAATCCTGCATGGAATAAATTATTTAGAAGACAGCTAATTGAGAGATTGAAATTTGTAGATGCAAGCGTAATTGGATCGGAGGATCTCTGGTTTACTGTGCAGGCTCTTTATCATGCAAGAAAAATTGTATATATAGAAACAATATATTATCACTATAATAAGCAAAATGTAAATGCTTTGACTAGAAATTATAATCCATATCTTTTTTCAGGATGGAAAACGTTATATGGATATTTGGCTTCCTTTGTGAAAGAACACAAATTACATGGCAGATATCAGGAGGCTTTGGATAATAGAAGGATTCTTAATTTGTTTTCTTTGATTCAGAATGTATTTTTTTCTGAGTTAAATAGAAAAGCAAAAAAAGAGGAAATTTATAAAATATTAAATGATAAGCAGTATAAAAAAGCATTTCGAAATTTTAGTTTTAAAGAACTTCCATTTATATGGAAAATATTTTATTATGCATGTTTTAAGAAAAATTATTATATGCTTTGTTTTATGATGTATTTTGCAGAGAAGATAAGAAGGATATAAATTGAATGGAAATGTGCTGAAGGTTGGGCTTGCAATATGAACAAAATAGTCTTTATTATTGTATACTTTGGAAGGTTTCAAAATTATTTTCAATTATTTTTAAATAGTTGTGAGAAAAATAAAAAAATATGTGATTGGATTATATTTACAGATGATAAAACAGAGTATTTATATCCTTCTAATGTTCGTGTTATCTATATGTCTTTTCATTCTATAGTGAAGCTATGTCAGGAGAAATTTAATTTTAAGCTCGCATTAGAAAGACCTTATAAGTTGTGTGATTTTAAGCCTGCCTATGGTTATATTTTTGAAGAATATATAAAAAAATATGAATATTGGGGACATTGTGATACCGATTTAATATGGGGA
>CAMUFS010000263.1 GCA_947088195.1 uncultured Clostridia bacterium | reverse complement strand
AGTAAACTGTCAATATAAAAAAATATATATTGTAAATTTAACAATTATAACCGCAATGTTTTTAATTGTTGTATAAGATTGTCCTTAAGCAGTGTATTTAAGGAGGAGGCATCGGTAATAAGAGCATCAATCTTCTGCAGCATGCCCTGCTTCTGATAGAGCTTTCCAAGAAGCAGGTATCCCGCGGTGACATCACTTTTTATGGAGACCGCATATTCAAGGACTTGGACAGCATCTGTGTCATGCCCAATCTCTGACAATCGGTTTCCCCACTGGTACAATGCACGCACTAGCCGTGTAAAGTTCTGATCATATTCTGTGAGTGCAGGAAGATTGGCAGGTCCATACATGAGCTTTAGTTCCGTGTTAGTGTAACCGCTTAAATTTACAATCGTACAAGGAGCTAATTCTGTAACATTTTTTTGTACCTCATCAAGTTTTTCATCAATTCCATAAAAAAAGGGTAGGGAATCTAACGGAATTGTGATATAATCAAGATTGTCCAATGATTGTCGGCGGACATTGTCTGCTTGTGCCTCGCGCTGCCAGAAGGAAGCAGAGGAATCTGTATCGTGTTTCTTGGCTTTTCGAAGCTCATAGGACAACCAGAATAAAAATGTGACAAAAATAGCAAAAAGTGCAGGAAAGCGCATAGCTGTTTCTCCAATCATGAAAGGGGTGATAGTATGAATTTTAATAATTCCAAAACCAGAAAGATTATTTCCGCAGTCATTATTATTCTGCTGGTTATTTCCATGGTCCTTCCGGTTTTGCTAGGTGCATTACAATAAAGTATAACGGAAATCAGCTTTGGCGTCAACTATTTGGAGAAGAAGATGTCAAAGGATAGTAACAGTTTTAATGTAGAAAGTATGGAGGAAGTATATGAAAAGGAATCATGCTTATGCAATGGTGGCTTCGGTCGTGCTGAGTGTAATGGCGGTGACAGGGACGGCAGTGTGTCCAGCATATGCAACAGAATCATCAGAGGCAGTTGTGTACGATGGTGTGAAGGTTGGACCAGTAGAGGTCGGCGGCATGACAAAGGAGGAAGCAAAGGCAGCAGTGGAGGCTTATTTGGAAGAGCTTCGTGCCAAGAAAATCACACTTGTATTGGAGGAGAGTGCGGATAAGAGGATAGAGACTTCGATGGCAGAGATTGGGCTATCATGGGCGAATCCTGATGTTTTTGATGCCATAGATCAGATGGGCAAATCTGGAAATGTAATCCGCAGATATAAAGTGAAAAAGGATCTGGCTTATACGGAGACTTCGTTAGATCTGGAAATTGCTGTAGATGATGCGAAGGTAAGAGCATGGATAGAGGCAAATATTGGGACGCTGGAAAGTCCTGCAGTGGACGCGGTAATTCAGAAAACGGAACAGGGATTCTCGATTACACCAGAGCAGGTGGGAAGCACAGTGGATGTAGAGGCGTCCATTGTGGCAGTGAAGAATTATTTGCTTGAGAGCTGGAATTATGAGGATTGTACAGTGCCGCTGGTGGGGGCTGTGCAGAATCCGAGAGTGACAGCGGCAGAGTGTGCAAAGATTCAGTCTACACCGATGGCAGAATTTACTACTTCTTACACTTCCTCAGGAAGCTCCAGATGTAAAAATATTGATGCGGCTGTATCAAAGATCAATGGTTCTGTGCTGATGCCGGGAGACAAATTTTCTTGTCTGGAGCATATGCTTCCATTTACTGCGGAAAATGGATATTTTCCGGCAGGGTCTTATATGGGCGGTATGCTTGTGGACAGTTATGGAGGCGGTGTCTGTCAGGTGTCTACCACTCTCTATAATTCGGTGCTGTTGGCAGAGTTAGAGGTGAATCAGAGGTACAATCATGGTCTGACGGTCGGCTATGTGCAGCTTTCATCGGATGCAGCTATAGCAGAGAGCAGTGGTATGGATTTTGTGTTTACCAATAATACAAATGCGCCAATTTATATTGAGGGCTATACTAAGGACAAGCATGTTACCTTTAATATTTATGGTTTGGATGAGCGGCCTGCAAACAGAAAGGTGGAATATAAAAACACGGTCATTGAGGTGATTAATCCACCGGCAGATGTGATAAAAGAAGATCCATCACTTCCTGAGGGAGCTAGAAGGGTGACACAGAGCTCACATACAGGTTATCGTGCAGAGCTGTACAAGTATGTGTATGTGGATGGAGTTCAGGTTTCGAAGGAAAAAGTTAATTCAAGTTATTATGCTCCGGCACCTAATTATATATCGGTGGGACCGGGGGCAGCAGTTTCGGAGGAGCCATCGTCAGAAAATCCTGAGAATCCAGAGGATGTGCCAGCAGTGGTAGATCCGCAGAATCCGTCTGGTACAGAAGATAATTCAAATCCACAGAGCCCAACAGGCGTGCCAGATAATACAGATCCACAGAGTCCTACGGGCACGCCAGATCATTCAGAATCACAAAATCCGTCTGGTATGCCAGATAATTCCGGTTAACAAGGTCCATCCGGCACACCAGATAACTCAAATCCACAGAGTCCATCCGATGTGTCGTCCCAGCAAGGGCCTGATTCACAGATGGGGCCATCTCAACAAGGACCGGGATCGCAGCCAGAGGGACCGAGTTCACAGTCTGAGCCGGGAGTTCCATCGAATACACCGGGACCTTCTGGACCTTGGGATCAGCCTGTGGGCTAGGAGGGAGTAGGAGATGAAGGAGGGCAGAATATCAGAGCCAATATGGAAGCGTTCTGTGCTAAAAAGGATTAAGAACAGAAGATCAGAAGTATGGCAAAGAGCCAGTGGGGGAAATGTGGGCAGTATCTTGTCGGTAGCGGAGGGAAATATGGTGGTCTCCGCGGAGGCAGATTTTCTAATTTCCCTTTCGGCAGGAAGTGATCTGTCTGCAAGAATCCTTCTTCACCGAGCCGTGAATGGCTGCGCTGCCATGGGTGCTGAGCCCGTGGCAGTTCAGTTCCAACTTTTATGTCCGGCAGATTTTACAGAGCCAGATTTAAGGAATGTGATCTGTGGCATGGAGGAGGAGGCAGGTAAGCTTGGAGTATCGCTGCTTCCAGGCAGAATTGAGGTATCATTGGCTATAAAGATGCCTTATCTTACATTGAGCGGAATTGGTTCACAAAAACAGACCGGGCAGGAATCCTTGTCCGGTCAAAGTTTGAGCGATGGCCAACCTTGTGCTGGGCAGGATTTGCTTGTGACCAAATGGATTGCCATGGAGGCATCTGTTCAGCTTGCTTCCATATATGAGAAGGAGTTGCTTAAGCGTTTTACGCCAGTGTTTGTCTCACACATGAAAGAGTTTTTTTTGCATATTTCTGCTGTGTCAGATGCAAAAGCTGCTTTTCGGCATCATGCTGTGGCTGTGTTGCCTATAGAGGAGGGGGGTATCTTTGGTGCTCTCTGGGAGCTTGCGGAGGAGGCAGGACTGGGACTGGAGGTAGATGCGAGAGCGATTCCTGTGAAGCAGGAGACGATTGAGATCTGTGAATTGCTTCACAGGAATCCGTATCAGCTCCCCTCAGCGGGCAGTTTATTAATTGCAGCAAAGAATGGGGAGCATGTGAGGCAGAAGCTACTTGCGGAGGGCATTCCTGCTGTTGTGATAGGAAGGCTGACAGAGGGAAGAGACAGGATTTTGTTTCATGAAGAAGAAAGGCGATTTTTGGAGCTGCCAAATTATGGCGGGCTATTTGGTGAGAAGGAAGAATAAGACAAATTGAAATGAGGGATATGGATGAGAGAGAAAATATTGGCTGTTATTGAGAAAAACAGCAGAATTGCAGTGAAGGATCTCGCAGTTTTATTGGGTGAGTCAGAGGAGGCTGTGGCAGAGGAGATCGCTGCGATGGAGAAGGAAAAGGTTATCTGTGGCTATCACACATTAATTAACTGGGATAATACCAGTGAGGAGAAGGTGACAGCGCTTATTGAAGTGAAGGTCACACCACAGAGAGGGCAAGGCTTTGATAAGATTGCAGAGCGCATCTATAAATTTCCTGAGGTCAATGCTGTGTATCTAATGTCAGGTGGCTTTGATTTTACAGTGATTATTGAGGAGAAGACTATGCGGGAGGTAGCACAGTTTGTCTCTGATAAGCTGGCGCCTATGGATGCGATCTTAAGCACAGCGACACATTTTGTGCTGAAAAAATATAAGGATCACGGGACAGTGCTGGTGGATATGGTACGTGAGGAAAGGATGCTGGTGACACCTTGAGAAATTTTTTGTCAGATAAAATCGTAGAGATAGAGCCTTCTGGTATTCGTAAGTTTTTTGATATAGTGAGTGAGATGAAGGATGCGATCTCACTTGGTGTGGGGGAGCCTGATTTTGATACGCCGTGGCATATCAGGGAGGAGGGCATTTATTCTCTGGAGAGGGGAAGAACCTTCTATACCTCCAACGCGGGACTTAAGGAATTAAGAGAAGAGATATGTAATTATCTGGAGCGGCGTCTGGGGATTCGTTATGATAGCAAAAAGGAAATTGTTGTGACAGTGGGTGGCAGTGAGGCGATTGATAATGCGCTGCGTGCGGTGATCAATCCCGGTGATGAGGTGTTGATTCCACAGCCA
>CAMUFS010000262.1 GCA_947088195.1 uncultured Clostridia bacterium | reverse complement strand
GGACGCTTCCTATCTTTCCAGATGTCAATAATAGACGTTCTATGTTATATATAGATAATTTATGTGAATTTTTATATCAACTCATATTGTCAGGAAAAGGAGGTATTTATTTTCCGCAGAATCCAGAGTATACAAAAACATCAGAGATGGTGAGGATAATAGCAGAAGAATCGGGACATAGAATTGTCATTAGTAAATTTTTTAACTTGTTTGTGAGAATTGGGGGTTTATTTCGTGGAAGGGTGTCAAAGAGTTTACATAAGGCGTTCGGAAGTATGGTATATGAAATGGAAATGAGTAGATATAAAGATATGGATTATCAGAAAATAGGGATAAAGCAGTCAATTCAAAATATGACAAGGGATAAAATTGAGTAGATGATAGGAGGAAAAGTAGTTTGAATAGAGTGTTATTATTAGCTTCTGTTGCTTATATGATCGATCAGTTTAATATGCCTAATATAGAGTTGCTGATAAAAATGGGATATAAGGTGGAGGTTGCCTGTAATTTTAAAAATGAAAATATATGTTCAAGGCAGAAAATAGAAAACTTGAAAAATCAATTATCCAAGATGGGGGTACGATACTATCAGATAGATTTTACAAGAAAGGTATTTGATCTATGGAAGCATTATAAGGCATATCGGCAAGTAAAACAGTTAGTGGAAAAAAATAAATATATTTTTCTTCACTGTCATTCACCGATAGGCGGGGTGATTGGGAGACTGGTCGGGCATAGAGTGGGAATAAAAGTGATCTATACAGCACATGGATTTCATTTTTTTAAGGGAGCGCCACTAAAGAACTGGCTGCTTTATTATCCGGTTGAAAAAATATTAAGTAGATGGACAGAGATATTAATTACAATAAATAAAGAAGATTATTATCTTGCAAAAAAGAAATTTTATGCAAAGAAAGTAATTTATATACCGGGAGTGGGGGTAGATACGAAAAAATTTACTGTGTGTCAAGTGGATAGAGAAAAAAAACGCGAGGAGCTTGGGATTTTGAAAGATGGTTTTGTTTTGTTGTCAGTGGGAGAGCTCCATGAAAGAAAAAATCAGCGTATTGTAATAGAGGCATTGCATCGGATAAATAATGCTAATATATATTATTTGATTGCTGGACAGGGAGAGCTGGACAAGGAGTATCAATCTTTAATTAATAAATATTCATTGGAAAAAAATATAAAAATATTAGGATTTCGAACGGATGTAGATGAGCTATGTAAGATAGCAGATTGTTTTGTTCACCCATCGGTGAGGGAGGGGCTTGGGATAGCACCTTTGGAGGGAATGGCAAGTGGATTGCCATTAATTTCATCTTGTGTCAATGGGATGAAGGATTATACAAAAGATGGGGTAAGCGGCTGCTGTATAGATCCATATTCAGTGGAGGAAATGTGTAGTGCGATACAGAAATTATATAAGGATAAAGCTTTTTGTGATAGCTGTGGGAAGAATAATATGCAGACAGCGAAAAGCTTTGATATAGAAAAAAGCAAAAAAGTGATGAGCGAGATTTATACGTGCGGGGGGGGGGGGTACCGGCATGTAGAGTGTCTGCTTGGCAGACAGAAAAAACGCCGGGAATTGGGAATAGAACTTAGTTCTTTTGTGATAATCAGTGTTGGGGAATTAAATGATAATAAAAATCACAAGGTAATTATTGAAGCTATGGCTGAATTAAAAAATCCAGAAATAAAATATGTGATCTGTGGACAGGGAAGACTGCATGGAGAGCTTCAAGAATTAATTCATAAGATGGGACTTGAAGAGCAAGTGAGATTATTGGGTTTTCGAGAGGATATTAAAGAGCTATTATTTGCATCTGATGTCTTTGCATTTCCTTCAAAGAGAGAGGGATTAGGTTTGGCAGCAATAGAGGCAATGGCAGCGGGGTTGCCACTGGTTGCGTCCAATATTCATGGAATTAAGGATTATCTGTCAAATGGGAAAGGAGGATTTGCCTGCCCGCCAACATCTGTAAAGGAGTTTGCAAAAGCGATTGATATGTGTTATGTAGATGAATTTTTTAGAAAAAATGCTGGAGAATATAATCAAAAGAAAAGTGATGATTTTGACAAAATACATACAAAGAACAGAATGAACAAAGTATATTCCATGATCAGATATTTGTAAATAGATGCTGTGGAGGAAAAAAGAGACAATATGATAATAACAAGAGCGCCGTTTCGAGTGAGTTTTTGTGGTGGTGGAAGTGATCTGCCGAGTTTTTATGAAAAGTTTGGTGGCTGTGTTTTAAGTACCACCATACGAAAATATATGTATCTGGCACTGCACAATAATTTTTATAAGAATCAGATAGTTCTGAAATATTCAAAAACGGAATCGGTATATGATTATAAAGAAATAGAACATCAGTATTTTAGGCAATGTTTAATGGATTTTAATATTCGTGGTGTTGAGATCACCAGTATGGCAGATATTCCCGCAGGGACAGGGCTGGGATCGTCAAGCTCTTTTACAGTTGCACTTTTACATCTTTTATATACATATCTGGGTCAATATGTTTCAAAATATAAATTGGCAAAGGATGCCTGTACAGTTGAGATTGAGAAATTGGGTCAGCCTATTGGCAAACAAGATCAATTTGCGGCTGCTTTCGGCGGACTAAATTTTTTTGAATTTCTTCCCAATGGATTTGTGAATGTAGAGCCAATTATTATGTTACATTCCAGTTATAAAAGATTAGAAGAAAATTTAATGATGTTCTATCTTGGAGGAATACATAATTCGTCAGAAATTCTAAAGGAGCAGTCAAAAAATATAGTGGATAATAAAACTGTATTGATACAAAAAAGAATGTGTGAGATAGCCAAAACATTAAAGCAGGAGCTGCAAAATAATAATGTGGATGCTTTGGGTGAGCTGCTTCATGAGAATTGGATAATGAAAAAGTCGCTGGCATCAGGAATTTCAAATACGATGGTGGATAAAGTTTATGAAAAGGCGATCTTAGCAGGTGCTATGGGAGGAAAACTGCTTGGAGCAGGCGGTTCAGGTTTTATGTTGTTTTATGTTCAAAAAGAATACCAAAACCAAGTCAGAGAGGTATTAAAGGATTTAAAGGAAGTTGATTTTGAGCTAGATAATGCTGGGGCATCTATTATCCATGTGGATAGAGATTTCGCATAGGATGAGATTATAAATGATATTTTATGTCTGAATGTTGTTTGACATAAAAGTATTTTTTATTAGAATACAGTACAGAAATGGAGATTCTTATGAAAAAAGTATTAATTACCGGAATTACAGGATTTGCAGGAAGCCATTTGATGGATTATTTATTACAAAACACAGATTATGAGATTTATGGACTGAAAAGAGTGAACTCTAGATTGAGAAATATATCTCATGCATTAGATAAGATCACTTTGCTGGATGGTGATTTGCTGGATGAAAACTCTTTGATTCATATTTTGAAAAAGGTTATGCCAGATCAAATCTATCATTTGGGTGCACTTAGCTGGGTGACGCCGTCATGGACTATGCCTGCTGTATATATGCAGACAAATGCAATAGGAACCATACATTTATTGGAAGCGATGCGTGTAACTGGTTGTAAGGCAAGAGTGCTGACCAGTGCGACACCAGAGGAATTTGGAGATGTGCCGCCAGAGCTTCTGCCTATTACGGAGGAGACAAGAATTAAGCCTATTAATCCATATGCAGCAAGTAAGGTTGCACAGGATATGATATGTATTACTTATCATGCAAGCTATCAGATGGATATTGTGAGAACGCGGGCATTTAATCATGAGGGGCCAAGAAGAGATATCCATGGGGCTATTGCGTCGTTTGCTTATCAGATAGCAAAAATAGAGAGAAAGATGCAAGAGCCAATAATAAAGGTTGGCAATTTAGCAGCCACTAGAAATTTTACGGATGTTAGAGATACCGGTAGGGCGTATGGAACTGACTGCCCATTGGGGTTCCAAGATAAACGGGCAGGATGTAGACCAGGAACGGGCGGGTATGATCGAGAACGATGATTATTTCATCTATCCTTCTTTTACCAGGACGCTGGCTGTGCTGGAAAAACAGAAAGCGGGATTAGTGGAGGCTTTTGATCCCAAAGAAGTGGAGAGTATCACTTTGTATGACTATCAGACCCGGGATGGGGAGGACAGTAAGGAGGAGAAGATAC
This sequence comes from uncultured Clostridia bacterium, assembly GCA_947088195.1. Classification (GTDB taxonomy): domain Bacteria; phylum Bacillota; class Clostridia; order Lachnospirales; family Lachnospiraceae; genus RGIG8607. Next base: position 409 of record CAMUFS010000262.1, on the reverse strand, counting down.
AGGATAGGTCACAGATAGCAGAGCTGCTCCCCTGCCTGGTCAGTGAGGAATGTGATAACGGATATATAGAGTTTGAGGACAGTTTAGGTGCTGTAGTGGAATTTAATGATAAAGGATACAGTGTTACGGAATATTGTCAGGTCCTTAAAGGGCAGATGCCAGATCTGAAATGACAGCAGGGGCGTGCGGACACGCCCCCGATCATTTTTATGTACCTAACTATTGGCTTTGATGTGTGCGGCCAGTTTTTTGTCTTCTTGTTTGATGTGATTGAGCAGCCATCCGCCGATCGCAGTGTTCACCTGGCCGACCAGTGTGATGGTGGGGCCTTCTTGAGCCAGGCGGCGTGAGATGTCGGCCACTACTTTTTTGAACTATTCATGATATCTGTGATGGTTGGTATAGTCTG
>CAMUFS010000261.1 GCA_947088195.1 uncultured Clostridia bacterium | reverse complement strand
GATATATACTTGGATGCAATTGCTGTAATAGAACCAGAATCAATTCCTCCTGACAGATAAGAGCCCACCGGCACATCGCTGACTAATTGTCTTTTCACAGCCTGCACAAACAAGCGATTTAATTCCTCTTCATACTCCTGTTTTGATATCTTTTCCTTCTGTTCACAGAAATTATAATCCCAATAAGTTACCGCATCTGGTATATCTTCATCATCATAGCATATCTTTATATAGCTTCCCGCCTCTAAAATTTTTATATTTTCCAAAAACGTGATATTTGAAAATATATTCTGGAAAGTAAAGTATTCCTTTACCGCATTTAAAGAGATTTTTCGTCGAAAATCAGGATGTGCTAAAATTGCTTTGTATTCAGACGCAAAAACAAGCTGGTCAAAAATCTTCGCATAATATAAAGGCTTTGTTCCATATCGATCTCTTGCCATAATTAGTTCTTTTTTATAATCATCCCAAATAGCAAAGGCAAAAATACCGTTTAATTTACAGATGCCTCCTATTCCCCACGCCTCATATGCTTTCATCAGAACCTCTGTATCTGATTTTGTGGCAAAATAATATCCTAGCGATTCCAATTCATTTTTTAATTCGCGGTAGTTATAGATCTCGCCATTATATGTGACAGAATATCGTCTGTCTGCGCTTTGCATCGGCTGTTTTGCCTTATCAGAAAGATCAATAACCGCCAGCCGTCTATGCCCTAAAAAAACATGTCCTTCATCAACCGCCAGATGCCCCTCTCCATCCGGTCCGCGATGGGCAATCAACTCTGTCATATGTCTCACAATTTCCTGCGTCCTGTATACATCACATGGTCTTCTTTGCAGAGACATAATTCCCGCAATTCCGCACATATTCCATCCCTTCCCGTCTCATCAAAGATGATAGCTTGTCCCGATGAATCCGTCCTGTGTATAGTCAATTTTCCAATGGTGGCACTCCGCACATATTCCCTTATCAAACTGATTGCACAAATGCATATGCCTCACAGACTCATATTCCTTTGAATCCCATGCCTCCTTAAGGGTCATTGTATTCACATTACCTATATTTCTGTGCTCCTCCCAGTCATAATTGCACAACGCCAGACGCCCATCCCAATAGATAATCATATCTGTAAAAACTTTTCTGCAAGGCTTTCTCTCATCAAATACATCCAGCTTTGCCCGTATCTCCGGATCTACCAGCCGTCCCTTCTCGTCATGCTGTTCATATACACGCACAACATCGACATATGGAAGCCATTTTTGAATAAACTCTTTCTGACCTGGTATATATTCTGCAATATTAATAGTAGATACCTGTATGGTCGGTGCCGACAAACCTTTTTTCTTTCTTTCCCTGCATTTTAATCCCATAGCCTCCACATTTTTAGAGCTAATATCCAGATCCCCATGCAATCTTGAGCATTTATATATCTGCGGATCGATTGTATCCAAACTAAATGACATATAATCTATCCCCGTTTCAAGCAGCGCATCCTGCATTTTTTCATCCAACAATAGCGCATTGGAAGCTATCTGGATCGGTCCTATTCCTTTCTCTTTGGCATACTGAATAAATTCAATAATCTGTGGGTGCATCAATGGCTCCCCACGAAAAAAAGGCACCAGCTTGACAGGAAGATGCTCTGCCATCTCGTCTATGATCTTGTAATACAATTTTTCATCCATATATCCAATATCCATAGCAACCTTCTGCCTGTTGCAGAATGTGCATGACACATTACAGTCATTTGTAAGCTCCACGGTCACTCTGTCTGGAAAGTTTAATTTCTCCATCGTCTTTTATCCTCGCAATCTATGTTTCATCTGTAATAAACTTATATATATTCGCTCCTATACTGTTTTTATATAATTGATTATTATACCTCTGTTTCAAATTGCTTGAGACATCCCTGATATAGTTGTTCAAAGTACAAATTGCCGAAGCTTCCCCCTCGCAAAACCCTTCTTCATTGTCTGTTTCGCTGTCAATAAGAGTTTCAAGCACTTTCTTATGCTCCGCCGATTTTATTTTAAAAACGGGGCTTTCCTGCACTTTTTTAGAATCAATATGAAAGATCTGCCAGCATTTTTTATATAATGCATACGCATAAATATTATCGTCCTCTCTCTTTGCACAGAGATACATGGCATCACTGATTTTTTCTGCGTTACAGTCATAAACAGCATCAAAAAATGTGTTTCCAAATTCCTGTGTAATAGCTCTGCTTTTTATATCTATTTTCAAAATCATATTTGCATATAATGGAAAAATGTACACAGCTCCTTTATCCTCAAACATATCCAAGTATGCGCTTTCCATCATACATTCATAATTCTTCGGAAAATCTGTAAGCTCTGTACTCTCTCCTGTCCCTTCGTTCCATAGCGTAATTGCTTTTTTATCTGTATGCGGAAGGACAAAATATTGATCCGATTTTTTGATTCCCCAATATTTGCAGTTTTCATCTCCGACTTTTATTATGATGAATGAGTTGTCAGCAAGGTTATATTTATAGATTCTATTGCTCCCACTGTCCACCATATAGACATCTTTATCGATAATCTCATGACATTTTGCCGCTTTTATAAACCTGTCATCCAGACACGCTTTTTTTATAACAGAGCCTGAATTATAATCACACTCCCAAATTCTGTTATCCTTATACGGAAATAGAAGCAGTTTTCTGTCTCTTTTAATAACTATTTCACTGTGAAATTTTATTTTTTCTGTATCCAAGGAATGTATCTGTATGCTTTGTGCTGCAATATCATATACATATATATTTTTACTTTTTTCTAATAATAGCAGTAATTTATTTCCAGCATCAACTATATGATAATTATACATGCGATGTTTAAATGTCTGTTCCACCGGTATGCTTATGATATCTTCCACTTCCCATGTGGCTTTGTTTACTTTTACCAGCTTGTTACTATTTAATTGAAGAAACCATATATCTTGTTCTCTTATGCAGATTTCAGCCGGCAAAAATAACGCTTCTTCTGTACTTCTTATTTTATAATTTTCATATAATATAGGTTTTTTTATCGCCTGATACAGATATACCACAGAGCTCCAGTCTCCATAATAAGCATCCGATACCGCGATTGCCCTGTTTAAATCTGTGCTTTCATCCAGAACACCTATATTTTTTTCTTTGTATTGCCTCCTCATTGCCACATACTCCTGTGCCAGATCCGGAGCCATGGATTCTATTGTACTCAATTCTAACGGATGTGGTCTCCACCATAGCACGATCTCTGGGTGCTGTTGAAAAATCCCAAATACCCATCTCATCTTTTCAATCTGCTTCTGCCTGCCCTTTAACAAGCTCCCAACACTGGTATTATAAAAAATCACTTTTTTCTCTTGAATTATTTCTTTCCAATTCTCTGGAAAAATTTTATCCGTTCTCATGAGTATTGATCCTCTCATACGATATATCGCCGCGTTCATTCACCCATCCAATCTGTCGTGCCGGGACACCCGCCATTAACGCATAATCTGGTACATCCTTTGTCACCACCGCCCCCGCAGCAATCATCGCGCACCTGCCAATCGTATGCCCACATACGATCGTTGCGTTGGCACCAATACTGGCACCCTCTTTTACTAATGTCTTCTTATATCCCTCTGTTCCTTTTGGATATTTTGCTCTTGGCGTTAAATCGTTGGTAAATACCATAGACGGACCGCAGAATACAAAATCCTCCAGCTCCACACCTTCATAGATCGAGACATTATTCTGAACCTTTACCCCATTTCCAATTTTTACATTGGATGAAATATTTACATTCTGTCCAAAGGAACAGTTCTCACCAATTCTTGCCCCTTTCTGGATATGACAGAAATGCCATATCCTTGTGCCTGCTCCTATCTCCACATCCTCATCAATATAGCTACTTTCATGTACATAATAACCCTGCATTTTTTATCCTTTCAAATACTCCTTTATCGTATTGGCAACCAGCGTGATCTCACTTTCTTTCCTATATGGATGAAACGGCAAAGACAACCCATCTCTTGCTGCTTTGTCCGATAACTGAATCGTATACTGTGCCCAACTGGAACAAAACCCCTCTTTTCACTTATCCTATATCTATCATCTATTATAGATAGTCCTCTCTTTTTGCATGTAACACTTTGTCAAGCTTTGGCGAACCAAGACCAAGAATCTTATTATCCCAATATTTTCTTGCTTCCTCGGAATGGTCATTGATGGCATCCAAAAGGACTTTCATATACACCTGTTTCATATTCTCAGACTGCACAATAACCCGATCGGCATTAAATACACCTGAAACTGTACAGAAATGCTGCATTCCTGCTATTTTTTCATCTTCGTCTGGTTCAATTTCATTTAAAATAAAGTATGGTATATAAATCAGTTTATCTGTATATTTTTTTAAATTTTTTGAAAAGAAAAACGGATCGACACTTGTGACAAAATTTAGCTCGTCATACGGATTATGAATATAGATCATATCTGGCTGATGCTTCTCAAAGTCAAATTCCTGATATCTTACAATCGGGACATAATCTGGATACTGCCCTCCCTCATAATGTCTTTTCCGAAAGCTTCCGTCA
>CAMUFS010000260.1 GCA_947088195.1 uncultured Clostridia bacterium | reverse complement strand
TAAAGTATAGACAATTCTCTGGGAAAGCCTTTCTCGACATACAATCCTTCTATACACAAATAATTAGCTACTTTTTCCCTTACCCATTTTTTAATCCGTCTCCCAATATTCCTCATATACCTCATACAAATTTTTATTATCTATCCCATTAAACTGATCAAACGTTATATTTTCCCATGCTCCTTCATTAAATTCTGACAACAATCCCCTTATAAATACAGCGTATTCTCTATCAAACGCCTCCTGCTTTCTTCTTTTTAGAAGCTCTGTTTTATTCCTTCCTGTTTTCTCCTCATCATAATCACTGATGCATTTGATCAGATGGTATCCATCCGCTGTCTCTATAATGTCACTTACCTCTCCTGTCTCTAACGCAAATGAGGCCATCTCAAAGCTCTGCTCCATCTCTCCCCTGCCAAAAGCATATTCCAGCTTGGTATCGTCACTGTGCTCCTCCGCAAGAGAGGCAAAATCAGCTCCCTGTGTTAGCAAGCTTTCCCTTATCTCCAATAACTCTCTCTTTTTTTCTGCCTTTTCCTGATCTGTGCTTCCAGTACAATCTTTAAAAATATGCCAGACTACAATAACCTTTGCCTCGGCATCACTTATCTCTTCCTCCACCTCCTGCGTCAACATATCATATAACTTTCCAGATATGGCAAGGCTTCTGTATAGCTCCCACACATCTGTCTCTGTTATCTGGAGCAGTTGTATTTCTTCCTTATCAAGACTATTATAATAAGCGATCGCCGCCTCTCTAAGAGTCTCCTTCTCTTCTTCGGTAAGGGTTATTTTCTCCTCATTGGCATACAATACCATGCATTTTAATTGAGCAAGCTGATTCTTTACCATATCCTTGACATATGCCTGAAAAGGTTTTCCCTCTATTTTCTGATCCCATATCTCTTTCCCAAAGGCTTCCTCATATTGATTTTTCACATTCACCAGCAAAAGTCTTGCCTCACTCACAGTACAGGCAAGTCCTCCTATCTTAAAGATCTCGCTGGCAGACAGGCCCGTAGTAAATATGATCTCCCTCGACAACACATCACTATGGCATCCCGATATACAAAACATTACAATAACTCCCACAAGCATCCCCCTCAGATACTTCCTTATCTTTCTCATGCTTCTACTACCAGATACCTTCCATCCGGCAAAAAGAATACCTCTTCTGACTCCAAGATATCCTCATCGCTCATCCCATGAACATCCATACCATTTTCCTTAAAATATTCTCGAATCTCCTTCGCGGAAGAGAGAACCACAGCAAAGCAGTCCTCAAGAAATTCCTGTGCCTCCTCCAGCGTCTCAAATTCTCTCTCTTTCAATAACTTTTCTTGTTCTCTTAAAAATACCTCTGCACATTCTATTTCATAACCATCCATTCTTATCCTCTCCCAACCATTTCATTTCTTATTCTCACACCAACAATGTACGCAGCACTTTTAATACACCATCATTTACATTTGTGTCAGTAATATAATTGGCAGCATCTTTGATCTCTTGCCTTGCATTACCGATGGCATAACTGTATTTTGCCTGAGCAAGAAGCTCCATATCATTTAAATTATCTCCAAATGCCATGGTCTCCTCTGGCATAATTCCAAGACTCTCCTGAATCTCTCTCAGCGCTGCGCCCTTATTCACCTGTGGCTCCATCATATCCAGCCACTCTTTGCCAGCCGTCACAACCTTAAGCCTCTCACCCCATTTTGGAATCATCACACTGCCAGCCACCTCAAATGCCCGATACCCTTGATGATAAATGGAAGCCTTAATTATAGTATCCTCTACCTTACTCAGATCCTCCACCTGAACCATTTCATTGTGATAACCAAGAACCAGATAATCAATAACATCCTTATTTTTGCTCTCTGTATACAGACAATCTTTTCCAGAAAGCATCAAATCACAATCTGGTATTCCTCGCACATCATGAATAATCTCCCTTATTTCATCTATCTTCATGGGAAACGTAAAAAGATCTCTTCCTCTTGCTCCCACATATGCGCCATTATCAGCAATAAAAAAGATCTCATCCTTCACTGGCAAAAATAATCGTTCAATGCTCTTCCACTGTCTTCCACTTGCCGCAGCAAAATAAATTCCCTGACCTTTTAATTTGCGAATCACATCAAAAATCTCAGGATTTATTTTATCTGACCCATCTGGAACCAAAGTGCCATCAATATCTGATGCTATTAATTTAATCATCCTAATTATACCTTTCTCACTCTAATTTGTATACTTCCTTTTTTAAGCAAAATATGCCCCAGAGCATGTCTGAAAAATCTCTTTTCTTAAGATATATAAATTTTCAGATATGCTCTAACACATCTTCTACACAGAAGGCTTCTTTTTTCGCATATGCTTTTACTTCGGGCACAGCATGTGCCATAACATAGCTTTCTTCTGCACATTGAAGCATCTCAATGTCATTATAATTATCGCCAAATACCATCGTTTTCTCCGGTGATATTCCAAACCGTTTTTGAATTATATGGAGTGCTGCTCCCTTGTTGACAGACTTCGCTGTAAAATCCAGCCAGCTAGCGCCTGACACAGTTGCCTTCGCCCTATCTCCAAATGCCTCACAAAACTGTTTCTCCACCGCACCAATGCCTCGCTCCCGGTATACAGATATTTTTAAAAATGGTTCTTCTACTTTAGAAATATCCTCCACAATCGTCACATTATTTTTGACAATATGTTTCATTCGATGTACATATTTTTCTGTCTTTGGCTGTAAATAAGATGTATTTTTACCAGAAAGCAGAATCTCACATTCTTCTGTCTTTGCGATCTCTCTCATAATCTCCAGTCCCAATTCTCGCTCCAATGCGGCAGAAAAAAGCTCTTCCTCCTGATAAACTACATAGGCACCATTTTCACAGATAAATGCCATTCGCTCTGCCAAACTGCCAAATAATCTCTGTAGATTTGGATATTGCCTGCCGCTCGCCGCTACAAAAAGAATCCCTCTGTCCATAAGAGGTCCAATAAGCTCCTTCGCCCTTTTTGTAAGGCTCTGTGCTCCATTTTGTAGCAAGGTTCCGTCCAGATCACTCGCTATCAGCTTTCGCATAATTCTATTCCTTCCCTTAAAAGCTCCTGATAGATCCTCGCAATAGGAAAACCTACTACTGTATTATATTCTCCCTCAACCCTTTTAATATATACAGCACACTTTCCCTGAATGGCATAGGCGCCTGCCTTGTCAAAGGGTTCTCCCGTGGCAAGGTAAGCATCTATCTGCTTTTCACTTATCGGATACATGGTCACCTTCGCCTCCTCAAAGAAGGTGCGCATTGTTCTTTTTCCTTCTCTCAAGATAATAAATGCCACACCTGTAAAAACACTGTGTGTATGTCCTGCCAAGGACGATAGCATGGCGCGGGCTTCTTCCTTATCCTTCGGTTTTCCCATAATTATTGACTGATATGCCACCACCGTATCAGAGCCAATAATAAGCAGATCCCCTTTCTCTTCTATCTGTGCCTCTACATCAAGAGCTTTCGTCCCCGCCAAGCTGCAAACCAACTCCTGCGGGCTTATCCCCTGCTTTGTCTGTTCTTCTCCCCTTGCTGGGATACATACAAAATCAGAACATATTGTGCTAAGCAGTTCCCTTCTTCTCGGTGAGGCGCTCGCCAAAATCACCTTTCCCTTTTCCATTCCAAAACCTCCAAGCAGAATATCCCTTCGAAGGCACCACTCCTCCAAAGGGATATCCATCTATTCTTGATTCTCCTTCTGCCGTTCTTCCTTTGCAAGACCTTGCATATATTCATCCATGGCATCTGCCACTTTCTTTGAATATGCCACCGCCTCAACAACTGTCTTTGCACCTTTCACCACATCGCCAGAAGCAAATATACCCGGCCGCTCTGTAATTCCTCTTGGATCAGCAACTACAAGACCATTTTTTGTTGTGGTAAGGCCATGTGTCTGATTTGGTATCAGACTAGAAGGACCTTGACTAATGGAAATCATAACAGAATCTGCCCTGTGAAGCACTGGCTCTCCTACCTTGTCGATCACATGCCCTTCCTCATCACACACTGTATCCACAAAGTAAACTCCTTCATCCGTAATCTCAACCGGCGATTTATTATACTCAAAAACAACACCGTCAATCATCGCCATCTCCGCTTCTACACGGCTCGCCGCATAGGTATTATTGATGGAATATACTGTGACATTGCGGGAGCCATGGCGAATCACAGTTCTGGCTACATCCATGGCAGCATTCCCCGCTCCGATAATAATAACATTATCACCAAGGCGATATACATCAGGATTTGTCAGATAATGGATGGCATAGTGTACATGTCCTAATGTCTCCCCCTTGATATGCAGTGTATTTGGCCACCACACACCGGTGCCGATGGAAATTGCTTTGTAGCCATCGCGGAACATCTCATCAATTCCTATCGATTTTCCTATTGCCGTATTTGGCCTTACCTTAATGCCAAGATTAATTAATTGTTCATAATATTTGTCAAGCAGCGATTTTGGCAGACGAAACTCTGGAATACCATAGCGCAACACGCCTCCAATTTTATCCTTGGACTCAAAAATCGTGATGTCATAGCCTCTCTGTGCCAACAAG
>CAMUFS010000259.1 GCA_947088195.1 uncultured Clostridia bacterium | reverse complement strand
GGGGAGACATATCGCATACCAGTGCGGCTTACACAATTAGAAAAAAGTGAACTAATACAAGGCGGTTTAGGGCTAGATTGTGAGGTAACGTTCACCGCGACAGGTCTGATCTATAAAAATGTTTCTGCTTATAGTGGTACCATTGCATTTGGTGGCAAGATTTATCCATATGAATATCCATACACATATGCAGATACGACACAAAATACGTTGGTGATTGCCAGTGACAGCTATGAAAACAGTCCCTGCAAGGTGACAATTCAAGGTCCCTGTATCAATCCAATTTGGAAACATTATGTTGATAACGTCCTTTATGAGACTGGACGGTATGAGGGCATCATTCCAGATGAAAATAAACTGGTGATTGATACAACGCAAATACCCTATAGCATTACAGAGCGAGGAGCCAGTGATGCAATTGTGGCAGATCGTTATCAAATGTGTGATTTTACCACAGAACGGTTCTTTCACTTGCAACACGGAAGCAATAGGATTTCAGTGGTGCATGATGGATTGAATATGCTGCAAGTGATAGTTGAAGGGAGAATCAGCTATGAGACCATATAATGTAGAACTATTTACACAGGATTTTGAGTTTGTAGGAAATACAAATGTAAATGAAGTTCTCTACAAAGAGGATTACTTGTCATCGGACAACAATAACATTACAATACTTGCACTTCCAGGAGTAAGGAAACATCAGTATATTCGTATTAGCAGAGGCAATGAAGAATATGCAGGAATAGTAACAGAGGTAAGCTGCGGTACCGACAAATCAAAAAAATTGCATTGTATTTCCTACAAACCGTTGATGGAACTGTTAAATACAGATGTGCTTTTTGACGTAAGCCGTCAGGGACAAGGAACGATAGAGCAGTTTATTTGCGACCTAATCACAGAAATGTTTATAAACAATACAGATGAGGAGCAGAACATCAAAGGGTTGAGTGTGGCAGCAGTCACATCTACAGAAAATTGGAACCTGCATATTACGCCTTCGGATAAGGGTGGGCATTATAATATTGTGAATCTTGTTAACTCGGTCATTATTCCAGCGTTGGAGAAGTACAGCATTTTTGTAAATACAAAGCTGGACATTCAGAATAGGAAAATGCAAATCATCGTTGGGAAAGCGGCTGCTGGCGTTATCACGATTGAAAGCGATCTTCCTAATATTATAAAAAAGAATATCACAATCCGCAGGGTGAGTGCAGATGTAAATAAATTAATCCTGTATGATGCACAGAATTATGAGAACTCCAGGACGTATTATCTGCACTCTGATCTCAGTTACGACACAGTGAATCATGATCGTATAACCCCAGTAGTATGTGAGATGCAGGCAGTATCTTGTGATGAGGGAAGCAGTTTTGAGAGTATGGCGATCAGTGCTGCTCATGATAAGTTTGCAAATCTCTCTTACGCAAATCTAATTGAGCTGACCATGATGAATGGTGATAATTTAGTGAAGCCAGAAGCGTTAGAGTTTGGGCAGGTTGTAGATATTATATCGGACGGAGTTAAATATCGAAGTATTCTTACTGGAAGGGAAAGAGGCAGAAACACGAAATTAGTATTTGGCACGGTGCGGCTTGATCTCACAAAGATTTTAAGGAGGGAGCAAAATGGCAGGTAATATTGTGTTAAAAACCTATAAGGGCGGCAATGTAACACCACAGAATGACGCGATTATTTATGAGACAGCAATACCAGGGAGCGGCATATTCAGAGGGTGTGAGGTGACATATGCAAGAGGAAATGTTCTGCATATTTCACAGGGCTTTGGCATGATAATAGGGCGGTTTTTCGAAGTGTATGAGACGGAGATAGATGTTCGGCTGACGGATACAGAAGAAAAATTAAACGGCAGAGTTTATATTCATCTGGATTTGTCCAATACGGACGAACCGATCAAGATACTGACACAAACGGCAGCAGAGCTTCCGCCGCTGGATGCGGATAGAAATTTAAATTATAATAATTCCTCTTACGATTTGGAACTTGCGGTGTTTAAAGTATCATCTGCCGGATTAGACGGATTAAAAAAGACATTTCACGCGCTGAAACCAGGGGGCGGGGAAGGGAAAGGGCTTGCTCGGTCCGCTTTTTACAATGAGGGGGATGTAGTGGCAGTAGAGGGAATCCCAGGCTGGGCAACACTGGTCTGCATACAGGCAGGGACCACCGCAATATCTGAGCCGGATTATACTGGTATAACGAAAATTGGTGATCAGGTGCTGGATGGTACGGCAATATTTGAAGCTAGAAATATCATTGGTGAACTGGATATTTTGGAAGAGAATGTGAAAAAATTGAGTGAAAAAGTTGGAGCAATGGCAGGCAGCGAGGGACTTGTGCTACGGTTGATCAGTCTGGATGAATACAAAGCACTTGAAAGCTATGACAATAATACAATTTATCTTTGCTACATAGATGAACAAACCAAAAGAATAGTGAGGATTTTTGTAGGCGAGGACAGTGCATATACAGCCGGAATAAAAGTGTTATATCACATTAATACAAATGATGTGGTAGAGCAGATTGTATCCGAAATGGAGGATGCGATTCGTTTTGCGCCAAGGGCTGTTATGGATGGTTATGTTTTCGTGGGGTGGCGGCAGGATAACTCAGCAGAGAAGAAAGTTCTTTCAAAATATATTATTGATTCAGAAGAGCAGGTTGATTTGTATGCAGTATTTAAAAAAGAGACCAATATTAGCATCAGGCTTATGCCGAATGGCGGCACATTAACTGTGAATGACGCAAAAGAATCCTTTACAGCAGATTATTATTATAACAATGGAAATTATCAGAGCGAGCCGGTTACAATCCCTCAAAATCCCTACACACGAAATGGAATGTCTTTTTGTGGATGGAGCATAGACTCAATTGCACCGCCAACATATGTACCAGGGGAAATGAAAGCGGTTAAAGGAGAAGGGATGCTTTATGCGATGTGGGTCAGGACAGAAGTTGAATTTCCATATACAAGCCAATATGTGCAGTTCACCATTCCTCAGAATGGGATATATGAATTTGAAGTGTGGGGAGGTTCTGGCGGTGATGCAACGAATGGGGATATTGTAGCAGAAGGAGGGCTTGGTGGACACTCGAGAGGATATAAAAAGATGCAAAGGGGAGATTTCGTTTATATCTTTCCTGGCGGTGCAGGAAATTCGGCAGATGGAACAGGTACAGGCGCAAATGGCGGTGGAGTAGGAGGTTCCGATCCTAGGAACAATAGATATGGTTCAGGTGGGGGTGGTGGTACACATATAGCCACCGATTCAAAAGCAATTAGTCAATATAGTAAATATGAAAACCGTTCTGCAATACTAATTGTGGCGGGAGGAGGTGGTGGTGGCGCGATAGATGGAACAACGGTTAACAAAGGTGGGGCAGGAGGTGGTGAACAAGGAGGCAATGGTTCCGACGGTGCGTTGGGAGGTCGCCAGATCTCGTCGTACAGTGAGCCTGGCACTAATTTTGGACAGGCACAATCACCATATAGTAATGCAGAAAAAAGTTATGGTATGTCAGGAGGAGGCGGAGGCTGGTATGGTGGGCACTATGGTGTCAAGGGAGCATCCGGTGCAGGTGGTTCCGGTTATATAGACGGCGTTGCACCATTTACCCACAATGGCAAATATTATCCTGCCGAAACAGAGGCAGGTATAAATAGAGGAAACGGAAAAGCCTTAATTCGATATATGGAGTGCGTATAGATGTTTATTAAAAAACATTCAGGCAGCAGGTGAAACCTTCAAGGATATTATCAAAAGGTATCCAAAGCTTACCAACGAAAGTATGAAAGAGATTGAGTATTTAATCTGAAGGAGGACAATATGCAGGAACACTACAATAATTTAATAATGTTTTTAATTGAAAGCAAGATCATAGAGCTGGTGGCATGGGCAGTTGTGGTAGATACGATATTTGGTTTGGCGCGTGCTGTGAGAGAAAGAAAACTAAACAGCTGTTTTGGGATTGACGGCGCCATCCGCAAGATCTCCATGATTGTATCTATCATATGCCTTGCAGTGGTGGACATGGTGCTTATGATAAATCTTATCGGGTTCGTGCCGGAAAAGATCAGGGCATATCTACCGAGCGGAATGAACACAATAGGGATAGCAGAGTTTTTCGGTCTGCTGTACATAGCCTATGAGATTGTAAGCATCTTAAAAAACATGGCATTATGCGGACTGCCAGTAAAGAGGATCTGGAATGTAATATACAGATTCCTCAATCAATATACCGATGAGCTTCCAGACCGTGATGAACTGGATGGAAACAGCACCATCCGAAGTGTGGATGGATACCAGAAGCAGGAAAATAAAAACACATAAGGAGAAAAAAGTTATGGCTACAACAAAGCAGGTAAAAGATTTTATCAGAAAAGTAGCACCGATCGCACAGGCAAAAGCGTCAGGAAGAGAAGAATGGTCGCTTCCGTCGGTATGCATAGCGCAGTGCTGCTGTGAAAGCGCCTATGGGACAAGCCCCAAAATGATGCGTGCGAATGCCATTCTAGGCATTAAAGTAGGAAAAAGTAGGGTACATTTTGGTATGGCGTGGAAGGACAAGGCATACTCCACCCAGACGAAGGAATGCTACGATGGAAAGA
>CAMUFS010000258.1 GCA_947088195.1 uncultured Clostridia bacterium | reverse complement strand
GTTTCTTACGAGCTTAGTGTCCGCTACGTTTTGAACTAAGCGGGAGCGCGGTGACAGAGGACTATAGCCAATTCTCTGGGCGGACCCTTCTAGAATATGATTCACCACCTCACAATCACAAATAGCCTATAAAGATGTTTTGTATAAAGTATATTTAGAACTAAAATGTTCCACTTTAGAAGATATTCTTTGAAACAATCAAATAAAGGCTAAGATCGGAATAAAGGATCTTAGCCTTGATTTTATAGTATCTTATGTTATTTCAATAGAAGCCGTAAAGCAGTATCCTATTAGTTTCCAACCGGAATGTTCAGTGTCCAGCCAGCACGGATAAAGTTAATATCCTTAATAATCGGGTTTGCTGTTATAAGCTGTTGTACGGTACAGCCATTTTGGCGGGCGATCTTTAATAGATAGTCACCCTCTTTTACCACATAACCGCTGCCTGTGCCAATCTGAATATTAGAAAATCTTGCTGTACTTAAATTATCAATATCGTTCGCAACCTTGTTTGCATCCACGGCAAAGCCAATTAATACATCCTGTGCCATAGGAATCTCTGCGGAGCCTATTAACTTCCATTCGTCAGCTTCCTGATTTTTTGCATATCCGGTAAATACATCACCCTCGCGGACCAGCTTCAGCCATAAACCGTTTGTTACACTCTGGTTGTTTTCCACTGTTCTAAAATAGAAATCCTCCACCAGAGGAATCCCTGCCTTTTTAGCACTGTCTTTAGAGTCAAGTTGCTCACCCATCGAGCTAATCTCACCATCTTTATTTAATGTAAGTTCTTCTCCGGCATCATTTACCACCTTGGTTGCGCCTCGGTTTGCAAGGAATACAGCCCACACAGTGTCTGCCATATCTGGATTTCCTTCATTTAACTTTGTGTTCTGTTTTACTAAGGACATTGCGAGCACGGCAGTTTTTGCTTGATTTCCTGTGCTTTCACGGATCATAAGACCATTCAGTGCATGATTGTCAATCGCGGTTATATCATCCAGCTTTGCTATAATTGTGCCATCGCCACTTAAGCCTTGATATACATAGTGGAAGTTATCTGTTGTTGCATCTGCCACATCGCCAGTTAAAGCACCTTCTGATTTTCCTAACTTACCAGCACCTTTTATTGTCAACACACCGTTGCTCAAGGATGCTGCTCCAGAAACCTTAGGAGAACCAATATCTTCACTTATGTAGGAGCCTGTGCCAGAAGTATTATTTACGTGGATCTGGGAGGCGGTTGCCTGCGTTGCTGTTCCATTGTTATCATAAGCTCTGGCGGAAATGTAATAAGTGCCATCCTTTAAGCCAGTTATCTCACATTGGTAAGGAGCTGTATTGGATGTCCCAATCAGTTCAGAACCATTGTAAAATTCTACTTTTTCAATGGTTCCGCCATTGTTTGCGGATGCCTCTGCACCAATAACAATAGTGGTTCCTTCCGCGAACTGAGAGTTATTTGCCATAGTCAGCTTTACAGTTGGGTTGTCAGCTTCCTTGCTAGGATTTACTATGCTATTAAAATAGTTTTCTACATTAGAACGACCGTTGGATGCAATCGCCTTGGCGTCATTTTTATCATTCTTGTTAAATCCATTGGCATCTTCATAAGCGTCCGGCATACCATCCATATCACTGTCATAGCCTGCTTCCCTGCTTACAGTTGCCATGGTGTAGCCGCCGACCTCATGTTCTGTGTTGATAAAGCGGCCATTATCATTCTTAACCTCCTCTACCACACGGGCATCCTGTGCGTCTCTTCTTGGATAAGTAGCGCCTGCCTGTGCAAGAATCTTGCCATAGCTTGATTCCGCAGATTCCATATTGGCTTCTAACGGGAAATCACATTGCTTTGTCTCCATAAAGGAAGTGCCACCAACTGTCATAGTATACTGTTGATCCGCGATGGTGGTCCAATCAGGAGCTGTATTGACAGTACCACTGTTCTTTCCATCTCCGCTGTTGTCTGCAGAGATAGCCTCATTTTTTACATTGCCGTCATAAAGAACATTGCCAGATACATAAAATCCGCCTGTTTTCTTGTTTTCACCGGCATTTGCTATAATCTGAGAAATATTTTCTCTGGAGCCTTGTCCGTTAATCATGTAATTATTCATATAGTTAGTGTACTGCCAGCCACCACCATGGACAACATTAAAGCCATAATTGTAGATAATATTGTTGCTTACTTGTGTTGTCGCACAATATTGATAGGCATCGCCGGCATTTTCCTTGGTCGGATCTCCCATAGAGCCGCCACCCATTCTAGGTGCACGGGATGTGGTGTTTGCGATCAGGTTGTACTGAAAGAGCACATTATCTCCACCAAAGATACCACCATAGCCATGGCGGCCTTTTGTGTGTCCAGACACAGTAAGACTCTCATAGATCACACAATACTGAACCGTTCCATCTTGTCCGCGGTAGGTAGAAAGTGTCTCATCTGTATTCCAGCTAAAGGAACAATGATCGATCATAAACAATTTATTGTCCCTGCCCCAGAGTGCATCCATGGAGTCACTTCCATTATTCACGTTTTCAGCGCCCGGCCGGAAACGCATATAGCGGATAATTAGATTTTCAGAGTTGCTGATATTGGTTTGATACCCCGCGATTGTCACGCCATCTCCGGGAGCAGTCTGCCCCGCGATCGTTACATTTTTAATGTCTCTAAAGGTTAGATCGGATACAAGATGAATGACACCACCTACATTAAACACAATAGTTGCACCACCATTGTTTTTGGCTACCTGTTCAATTCCGTACCGCAGTGTGCCCTCAATCGGCGTGTCCTCTTTTCCGTAGTCTTCCAGAGAAGTAACAACATAAGTATCGTACCCACGTCCACCTGTCGCATATTTGCCGCCGCCCTCTGCCGTGTCAAAGGCTAATACCTGACCATCAGCCATAACATAATGAGCCGTTGGACCTGTCAGCCCGCCAAGCATCATGATACCAGCCAGCGCCAGTGCCATTGGTTGTTTGAATTTTTTCCACTTGGACATTGTAGATTCCCCCTTTTGTTTGTGAAATATGCTGTAATATTTCACAAGAATTGTAACATCACTGTAACATATTTCCAAAAAAATGTATAGAAACAATTTTCCATGTATGTAGTTGGAATTTTGTACCATTAGCAGAGAAATGTTCAGATGGAACATATTATTAACTATAAGCGAATAGGGAACAAAAATGTTATTGTGGAGAAAATCTAAAATAATTATGATTCTACTTGACTTTCTGGGTGGGGAACGCTATAATGTATCTGTCGTAAATTGCGAGTGATAAGAATAATTAGATGGATGGCGCAACCGCCTTCTAAGGTTATGTTACAATGATCAACGGAGGAAAATAAAGTAGGCGTCAAAAAATTAATATTGTATAAGTCTCCGTAGCTCAGTAGGATAGAGCGTTCGCCTCCTAAGAAAGTGTTATAACACTCGCCTAAGAGGAAAAGGCAAAAGGTAACAAGTAAAACTAAATATAGATTTTGTAACTGTCGCTATAGCTCAGTTGGATAGAGCGACCGCCTCCTAAGTGGTAGGTGTTCGATTGCCGAAGGAACGTAAAATCAACAATTTCATAGCTGAATCACTTGCCTATTAGCAAGTTTTTCATACAAGTCCTCGTAGCTCAGTTGGATAGAGCGATCGCCTCCTAAGAAAGTGTTCCAACGCTCGCCTTGGGAGGGCAAGGAAAATGTTGCGAGTTCCACAATTTCATAGTTTTTATAAATGTTTCCGTAGCTCAGTTGGATAGAGCGACCGCCTCCTAAGCGGTAGGTCGGGTGTTCGAGTCACCTCGGGAACGCCAAAAACCCCGCCGAAAGCCCTGTAAAATCAAGGTTTTCGGCGTTTCTTATTTTCCGAGAGAAATCGGACAGATAGCAAAGTGCGATTAGCAGAAGCCCATCTTGCTAATCAGACGCACCAGAGAAAAGTCGAACTTTGATTTTTTCGTTCATCGGTTAGCCTGCTTCGGCTTGCTAATGATTAGCAGGATTTTTGCCGAGTTTGCTAATCAAAATGCCTTTCCTGCTAATTTCCCGAAAAAAGCTGCTAAAAATCGTGCTAATTTGAAAGGCGATAGTTCCAAGTTCAATAGCCTGTTTTATAGGTTTACCTGCTACCAGATACGGCACATTTGAGTATCCCATCGCTTCTATATATAATGGAAGCAGGAAAGGACGGTGAGCCGTATGAGAGAAAAGAAAACTCACATATATGTGGATAGCCAAGAAAAAAGCATTTTATTACATAGCCTTGTGGAGCTGAAAAATCAGCTCATACGGCAAGGCAGATACGGGGACTGCGTTGACGAGCTTATCTTCAAGGCAGCCAATGCCCCGTCAAGAGAGTAAAAATTGAATATGTCTAAGGCACATCTTTATGAAGCCGCTTATTCTTATGGATTTTAAGAGTAAGCGGCTTTTTTGCGTTCTGCGTCCTCTGGTACAGTTACATAGCCGCCTTTGACAAAGCGGCTAAATCTATGCGAAAGGAGGACGCACCCTATGTCAAATTGCAAAGTAATCGCTTTAACCAATCAGAAAGGCGGTGTCGGCAAAACCACCACGGCGGTCAATCTGGGCGTAAGTCTGGCACAGCAGGGCAAGAAAGTCCTGCTCA
>CAMUFS010000257.1 GCA_947088195.1 uncultured Clostridia bacterium | reverse complement strand
GGTGACAGAGGACTATAGCCAATTCTCTGGGCGGACCCTTCTAAAATATGATTCATCACCCCACAATCACAAATAGTCTATAAGGATGTTTGGTATAAAGTATAATAAGAAATTTACAAAAATAATTATGTATGTTGTTATTGAATTGTCAATAGTTCTTCCACAGTCTTGCGTTTTGGTGTATTTGGCTCTTCATCCGGGTACCCTATGGCGATCAGTGCGGCAAGCTCTCTCCCTTCTGGGATTTGAAGCAAAGAGGATGCTTTTGCCTCATCGAATAGACCAAGGATCACAGATCCAATTCCCTGCTCCCATGCTGCAAGGCAGAATGCCATGGATGCAATCCCTGCATCATACATTTGCCAGCCAGCGCCCTTAGGCGTGGAGAAGGATCCATCACGCTCATAGCCACTTCTATTTTTTATGATAGTGACAGCGATCAACATGGGAGCACCTTTCATAATTTCCCCATTATTTTTGTACATATCTGTACATTCTTCCGCGATCTTTGCTTTTAATGAAGTATCCTCCACTGCAATATACCTGACAATCTGTGTGTGCTTCCAAGAAGGAGAGTAGGAAGCAGTTTCTACAATATTCTTAAGAACCTCGTGTGGTATAGCTTGATTTTTAAAGCGTCGTATACTTCTTCTTGTTTTGATACATTCTGATGGTGTCATAAAAACCTCCTCATTCTATATTCATAGTTTTTATTATAACACAGAAATTTTTTAAATAGAAGTCCTTGGTTCCTTCGTTGACAGAGTATTTTAGCCATGATAAAATAATCGAGATAAAAGGTATAAAAGAACAGAAAAAGGGGATAAGAATGGGAATAGAGGAATATTTAAAACAGAACAGGCTTCTTACAGATGGGGCCTTTGGAACATATTATGCACAGCTTTCAAAGGAGCAGGAGACGGCTGCAGAGTGGGCAAATTTGAAAAATCCAGCTCTTGTTAAGCAGATTCACAGAGAATATATTCATGCTGGTGCACGTCTGATACGAACCAATACCTTTGCCGCAAATAAACAGATGCTTTTGTGCGACAGAGAGCAGCAGAGGCAGATTCTTTGTGAAGGTTTTCGGCTTGCAAAAGAAGTAGCGGAGGAATCGGAAGAATCCGTGTATGTTGCGGCGGATATTGGGCCGATTGCAGAGAGCTTATATGGTGATCACGCAGAGATTCTTGAGGAATATATTTTTTTGTGCGATACTTTTTTGGAATGTGGTGCAGAGATTTTTTTATTTGAGACTTTTTCTGAGATAAATTATATTTCTGCTTTGGTGTCCTATTTGAAGGAGAAAGTAGAAGAGACACAAAGGAAAATGCCATTTGTGATGGCACAGTTTTGCTTGAATCGTTATGGCTACTCGCGCATGGGAATCTATGCGAACAGATTGTTGCAACAGGCGGCAGAAGTAAAAGAGATAAAAGCTGTGGGCTTTAATTGTGGGGTTGGCTCCGGGCATATGCTTGAGATATTGAAAAAACTTGACAGGCCCACGGGAAAGTATTTTATGGCGATGCCAAATTCCAGCTATCCACAGCTTATCAAGGATAGGGCAGTTTATCTGGATAACAGCCAATATTTTGCCAGCAGGCTTATGGATATTGCAAAGCTTGGAGTGGATGTGATTGGCGGCTGTTGTGGGACAAATCCAGAGTATATAAAAAAAGCATCTCTGTTTTTAAAAGATCTGGGACAGAAAAACGAGATACAAAAAGAACGTGGATCGCTTGTGGTAAATAGCCAAGAGCCTCAGAGGGAGATTGTCAGAGACAATGCATTTATAAAAAAGCTTGAAAGTGGACAAAAGGTGATAGCGGTGGAGCTTGATCCGCCGTTTGATGCAAATGATAAGAAGATTTTAGAACGCGCCAATATTGTAAAGGCGGCCGGTGCTGATCTGTTGACTTTTGCAGATTCTCCAATGGCGCGAGCTCGCATGGATTCTGTGCTAACTAGCGTGAGAGTGCGAACGGAAGTAGATATTCCGGTAATGCCACATATTAGCTGTAGAGATAGAAATATGATTGCGATGCGTGCACAGCTTTTGGGTGCATATGCCAATGGGATTCGCAATCTTTTAATTGTGACAGGAGATCCGATTCCGGGAAGTGATCGCGCACAGATTAGTAGTGTTTTTGATTTTAATTCTATTCGCCTGATGGAGTTTGTGAGAGAACTAAACAGAGAGCATTGGCATCAAGAGAGAATGTACTATGGCGGGGCACTGAATTATGCGCGGGCGAACCTTGATGTGGAGGTTGAGCGAATGAGGAAAAAAATAGCAGCGGGAGCATCCTATTTTTTGACACAGCCGATTTTTTCTGATGAGGATATTGAGCGGATATATAAGATGCAACGTCAGGTGGACACAAAGATCTTGTGTGGTATTATGCCTCTTGTAAATAAAGGAAATGCGTTTTTTATTCAAAATGAGATTACTGGCATTCATGTGCCGGATGAAGTTGTTCATGCATTTTCTGAAAATATGACAAGAGAAGAGGGAGAAGCTGTGGGCGCTACGATCGCTGCAAAGGTTATGAAGAAATTAAGTGATATTGTGGATGGTTATTATTTTATGCTTCCCTTTAATCGGGCGCATTTGGTTTCTATGTGTCTGGAGATAATGAAGCAGATTTAATCGGAAGCTGGAGTATTTATTTAGGAAAGGGCAGAAAAGAATGAACAGAGTGGAATTTCGGGAGCTTGTAAAGGAGCGTGTGATATATCTGGATGGTGCGACGGGGACGAATTTACAGAAGGCAGGTATGCCAGTGGGTGTGTGCCCGGAGGAATGGATACGAACGCACCGACAGGTGATGCTTGATTTGCAGAGAGCTTATGTGGAAGCGGGGACAAATATCTTGTATGCGCCGACCTTTACTGGAAATCGAATAAAGCTTGCCGAATATGGGCTGGAGGATCGGTTGGCGCAGTTAAATGAGGAGCTGGTGCAGCTTTCAAAGGAGGCTGCCGCGGGGCGTGCGCTGGTGGCTGGTGACATCACTATGACAGGGGAGCAGCTATATCCTTTAGGAACGCTGACATTTGAGGAATTAGTTGTGATCTATAAAGAACAGATTCAGTGTCTTTGCAGGGCGGGGGCAGATTTGATTGTGGCGGAGACGCTTATGAGCTTGCAGGAAGCGAGAGCGGCCGTGCTTGCAACAAAGGAATGTTGTGATTTGCCTATTATGGTGACATTGACATTTAAGGAAGATGGGGTGACATTTTATGGTACCGATCCCAAAACGGCTGTGACAGTGCTTCAGAGCTTGGGTGCTGATGCTGTGGGGGTAAATTGTTCGGCTGGACCAGACACCATGCGGGAATTAATAGAGGAGATGCGAGAGTTTGCCACCATGCCATTGGTTGCCAAGCCAAATGCTGGACTTCCTGTATGTGATGCAGAAGGGAACACTGTCTATGATATGGATGCAGATACCTTTGCTGATTATATGGTGGAGCTTGTGGAGGCGGGGGCATCCATAATTGGTGGATGCTGTGGCACAACACCAGAATATATAGCAAAAACGAGACAGCTTACCAAAGCTCTGTCCGTAATGCCACAGAATACAGAGAAAAAAAGAGTGCTCTGTTCGGAGAGAAGGACGGTGCCCATCGATCTAGATGGAAGATTTTTGATTGTGGGTGAGCGCATTAATCCTACTGGAAAGAAGCTTTTGCAGGAGGAGCTTCGCAAAGGGCAGATGGAGCTTGTGGTAGATATGGCAGTGGAGCAGGAGGAGAAGGGAGCTTCCATTCTTGACATCAATATGGGTATGAATGGAATTGATGAAAAAGAAATGATGATCAAGGCTGTATATGAGGTTTCTCGCTCGGTCAGCCTGCCACTTTGCATAGATTCTAGTCATGTGGATATTATTGAGGCAGCGCTGCGGATTTATCCGGGGAGAGCTTTGATTAATTCTATATCGCTGGAGGCGGAAAAATGTCAAAAACTTCTTCCCATAGCAAAAAAATACGGGGCAATGTTTATTCTTCTGCCGCTCTCAGACAAAGGTTTGCCAAAGAATATGGAAGAAAAGAAAGAGATTATCCATACCTTAATTCATATGGCAGAAGATTGTGGGCTTGCCAAAGAAGATATTATTGTGGATGGGCTGGTTGCCACAATCGGAGCAAATGCCAATGCGGCGAGGGAGACATTGGAAACCATACAATATTGTAAGGAGGAGCTGAAAGTAGCGACAATTACAGGGCTTTCTAATATATCCTTTGGACTGCCGGATCGCCCGTCAATTAACACGGTCTTTTTGACAATGGCAATACAGGCAGGGCTTACCATGGCGATTGCAAATCCGTCGCAGGAGCTTTTGGTAAAAGCAGCCTTTGCCTCCGATCTTCTTCTCAATAAAAAGGGATCCGATATTCGTTATATTAATAAAATTAACAGTTTATCAAGCACTGTGCAGAAAGAGATGAATCAATCCGAGAATAAGGAGAATAAAACACATCCGAAAATCTATGAGGATGTGATGAAAGGAAATCGGGATGGCATTGTGGCACATGCCAAGGAGCTGATAGAGGGGGGACAGAGCGCGGGAAGCATCATCAATGATATATTAATCCCTGCCATCAATGAGGTTGGAAGGTTGTTTGATCAGAAAATCTATTTTCT
>CAMUFS010000256.1 GCA_947088195.1 uncultured Clostridia bacterium | reverse complement strand
TTTGCGGGATTAAGAATGCTTCTGCTGGATTTTTGGAAACATGGGATATGGTGCTGAAAGATCGAGAGGAGGAATAACCTATGATGCTGTTTAATCGAACATGGCTGAAAATTGCCATGTATAAAGTACCAGATCGGATGCAAAAACTGGGAGAAAAACTTGCGCTGCCTGGTTCTAATAAACAAAAAGAGCGTGCGAGGTCTTTTGAAAAAGCTTGTCAAGAGCAGGACGAAAGGCAGCTGAACAGCTTGTTAACCCAGGCAATCAGTGATTATCTGGATTCCGAGGAAATCCCTGCTGCATTATCTAATTATTGTGCAAAATTTGGAATTACTGTTGATATGACAGGAAAAAGCGACTTGGATCGAATCCGGGAAATTGACAGCTACAAAGAGGTGATTCGGGCGCGGCTGGAGCAGGAGGGATTATGAGAATTAAACAAAAGGCGGAAAGAATATTTCAAGAAATGGTTAGAGCAAAAAAAGATGAGATAGGAGGGACAAAAAAAGTGGATGTTTATATGGAACAGTTTATAGAAAAATTTATGGAATTTGCGCCACAAATCGCGTTGGGACTTATTATAGCGGCGGCATTCGTACTTTTTCTATATAAGTACTGGAGAAAAAAATATGGATCGGTTAAGCAGGCGGTTGTGTTTACAACCAAAGATCGTGCATTGATTGAATTGATTTCAGATGTTGTGGATGTGATCAGCGAAGCCGAGAAAAGGTAAAAATTGGTAATGCTTTTGCTTTGTTTCATAGGACAGAAAGCATCAGCGGAAAAGAGTATAATAACCAGGTTTTCTATTTTGTGAAATAATTTTACAACTGAAATATGTCATAAAGATTTATTGGAAGAACCGATATATTTTTCATGTAAGAGAAATATATTGGTTCTTTTTTTGAAGCATGTATAGAATCATGCCACGCATTATTAAAAAGAGAGTAGATAAATATACTATTGACAACATATATACTATGTGGTACGATATATATACGCTAAAGCTATATATAAAATAAATAACAGGAGATCAGGATGAATGTTGATGAATGGAAATCACAGATAAAAAGAGGAACACTTGAATTTTGTATCTTATTAATGATAAGCAAAAAACCCTATTATGGATATGAAATTATCAGTACTTTAGATACAGTTCCTATTCTGGCAGTAAAAGAAAGCACGATATATCCATTGTTAAGGAGACTTTTAAAAGAGGAGTTTTTGGCTTCTTATTGGCAGGAGACAACAGAAGGTCTTCCTCCAAGAAAGTATTATACTATTACAGAAAAAGGAAAGGAGTATTTATCTGCTATACAGGAGGAATGGGAAAATTTACTGGCAGCAATTCATGAAATTATTGAAAAGTAAACAAATTGCTTAAGCAGAAGCATAAAAGTGAAGAAAAAAATGGAAAAAATTATGAATGATTATCTGGAAAAAATTGAAAAATATTTAAAACCTATGAATGTATCAGAGCGCATTGATATTGTGAAGGAAATTAAGAGCGAGATGCTAGAATTAGAGGAAGATGGCAGGACAGCAGAAGAGATTATTCATAGGCTAGGAGATCCCAAAGAGCTGGCTAGAGCTTATTTGGGAGAAGCGATTGTCAAAAATAAAACCTTTGGTTGGAAAAAAATCAGTTCTCTTATTGCTTTTTATAGCCTTGCTGGCACAGTATGGATGTTTGTCTTGCCATTTACCAGTATTGTTGGCATAGCTTTTATGTTAAGTGGTGTTTTGGTCTCTGTTGCCGGTGTTATTAAATTTGTTGGATATTTACTTAGATATAATATTCCTTACATTGAATTTAATTTTGGGCAATATTCAGCAAGTGCAATCACCATATTACCCATCGCTTTTCTCGTTGGGGTGTTGTTGTTTGTCTCTGGTAATCTGTTATGGAAAGCTACTATTAAGATTATAAAAGGAATAAGCAGAACAAAGGAAAAAATAGAAGAAAAAGCATATCCTGTTAATTAATTTATATATAAGAGAAAAGGTGTGTACGAAAGAGTGAGGTGTGTATGGAAACAAAAACAAAGCATTATTTACTTATAACAGTCATTGGTGTGAGCTTGTTTGCGGCATTGATGAATCTATCTGCGGTTTTAACATTTGTTGGAGAGTTGATTGGGCTGGTACTTCCAATTATTGCGGGAGCTATTTTAGCTTTATTTATCAATGTTCCTCTGAGCGGCATAGAAAAGCGCTTAAAAAAATTTTTTAACAACACTAAAAAAAGACCTTCAGATAAGCAGCTGCATACTTTGAGTTTTATTATTACATTATTGTGTATTTTGCTGGTGCTGGTGCTTGTATTGACGCTGCTGATACCAGAGGTTGTCCGTTCTTCACAACGATTATATGTTCAGCTTGAAGATAAAATTCCTCAATGGCTTGTGTATTTAGAAAATCACAATATAAGTGCCAAGTGGTTGGAAGAATTGCTGGTTGATATTGATTTAGAGAAGGTTATGCAAAGTATTTCAGGCAGTATTGATTTTCTTTTGTTAAATGTCGCAAATGTACTTTCTTCTACAGTAAATATTGCAATCATTGCTTCTTTTGCAGTTATTATTTCTATTTATATGACACTGGAAAAGGAACAGATATGCAGACATACCAAGAAGCTGATAGGTGCCTATGTAAAACCAGCGTGGGCAGAAAGTATATTTCATGTCAGCCAGATATTTAGCAGATCATTTGCGAAATTTCTTTCTGGCCAATGCAGTGAAGCCGTAATACTTGGAACTTTGATGTTTTTGGCATTTACGATTTTTAAATTGCCATATGGCAGTTTGGCAGGTGTGCTGACAGCGGTATGTGCGATTATTCCGTATGTGGGAGCATTTATATCTGGAGCAGTCAGTGTAATTCTTACCTTACTGATAGATCCTACATTGGCGATTCGGTGTCTGATTGTATATATGGTGGTTCAGTTTATTGAAAATCAACTGATCTATCCAAGAGTTGTGGGTGGCTCTGTAGGGCTTCCGCCATTATATACGTTAATAGCAGCAATTATTGGCGGAAAACTTTTTGGCATTATGGGTATTTTATTTTTTATTCCACTGATGGCGACTGTAATAGAAATTGTAAAAGAAGATACAAGAAAACGTTTGAGTAAAAATAAGATGGCCTATTTGCGCAAAGGGGATAATAGTCAAAAAAGAAAATAAAAATTTTTGTTAGAGGAGAAGTAGGATATGGAGTCAAATAAGCATCTGCCAGAACACTGTGTAAAAGAAAAACAGACAACAATATCGAAAACACAAAAAGAAGCAGTACCGTCCTATATAGGTGTTCCATTTCAAGCAGTGAAAGGGGAACGAGTACAACATCCATATACGATTCAAAAATTTGATTCACCGTTGTGGAGTTTATATAAAGGTGCTTATGGAAATGTGAGCAAGTACTTAGATATTCTTATGGGAGAGCGAGAAGAGGCTCCTGAAACTTTTCAACTGCGCCGGCTGGATAAGACTCCAAAAACAAATTATGAGATGGCTTTTGATAATCTTTGTGAAAACAGATGAGTTTTTATCACGCCACGTGGCTGGTGCTTCCTTACATGGCAAGGCTGATGGAGAACTGGAAAAAGGAGGCTGACACAGAATGGCTATTTCAAGGGATCTTAATGGTTGGGTGTTGTTTGGCCACAGATGTATTTGGTGATAAGCCGGGAGAAGACGAGATATGGGAAAGCTATGAGAATGCTATCTTGCAGATCCGAGATATGACGATTGATTTTCTTGTAAAGGATATAGAGTATGTACGAGAGAAAAACATTCACTGGCGGCGTGTGTTTGCCTATGCTGTAATGGCAATTCTGGGAGAGAAGGAGCTGTCATATTTATTTTTTATGTCTGATTTGGAGAGCTGTTATATTGTCTGTCCAAGCTGTGAAAATTGTGATGAAGAGATTGAATTTGGATATTTTGATCCTTTAAAACGAATTGAAAAGGCAGATGTTCCCGTTGAACAATGGGATGGAGAGAATTTTGAGGATGTAAAAGTGTGGCTGTTCCATTTATTTTCACTTTTGGATGATAAGGAAGGCATGGAGATTCTTTGCTATTATTTTGGAACCTATACATGCCCAGAATGTGGAGAAAAAATGCCAGTGCTTACAGGGATGAAAGAATATTTTTTGGTATAATGGAGGGGAAAGAAAATTTTATTTTAGCATAGCTGTGCATAGGGAAACCATTTCAAAAAAGTATAATTTTTTTGAAATGGTTTTTCTATGTGTTTCTTGTAAGTATGGATAGAAAGTATTAATTTTTAAATAATAAGTTTTGTGAGCATGGAGAGGATGATTAACGGTAACGTGAAAAGCAGAATAATAGAATTTAACGAGCAAATGCAAAAATGAGACGGATAGTAGTTGACAAGCAGAAACAGTAACTTTTATAATAGTAACAGTATAAGAAAAAATGGTTAGCTATGTGGAGAGTATATTCCATATTTCAGCCATAGGATCAGGGGGAAATGTTAAAATGAAAAGTATTCGAATTAAAATCACCGTATCTCTTATTTTGACAGTTCTGGTTGGATTGGTTGCGTCGGGGACTTCCAGTATTATGTTAAACTATAACACTATAAACCGAAATTTCACCATGTCTATACAATTCCGTTCTTTCACATTA
>CAMUFS010000255.1 GCA_947088195.1 uncultured Clostridia bacterium | reverse complement strand
TTCAATAGGTTCCATAGGACCATAGACCGTTCTTTGGGCGGCCCCCTTTCTCGAACATGACTCACAAATCCACAACTATAGGTAATCTATACATTCTATTATAATATCGACATTCAGCAAAAAAACATTAACCCCTATGTGACCTTCTCCCTATTCAAAAAATCTACGTCAAATTTTTATTTTCTACTTGCATTATTCCTGAATTTCTGATAAAATAAGCAATGTTATGGGTCCTTTTAGGATCTAATAGGTGCAGATGTGAGGAGGTGCGGTCATGGCAAAGTGTAATATTTGTGGTAAGGGTGTCCAGTTCGGCCACAATGTGAGTCATTCTAATAGAAAAACGAACACTATGTGGAAAGCTAATGTTAAGTCTGTGCGTGTCAAGGTGAACGGTGCATCAAAGAAGATGTATGTTTGTACTTCATGCTTAAGAAGTGGTGCTGTTGAGCGCGCATAAGACAACCAAGGATAACAGCCTTATCATTCAGAACAACATTATCAAAAACAGAACAGACATAGCAGAACTATGGCAAGAGATAGATGGCCATTTTGCTATGTCTGTTTTTGTTTCTATTCTGTTTATTTATTTACAAAAAAGATTAAACCCGCACACCAGCAGCACCAGCGCCAGCAAGGTCCTGAACACTGGACTGCGAAAGCAGAGCGAGAATGCAATCCCCACTGCTATCCAAAACAGGATAAATCCAATCATCCGACACATAAAAAGCCTCCGGCACATGATTCCTTTATATAGTATGCCAAAGGCTTATCTCTGATAACAATATTTTAGTCCTTCTTCTCCTCTTCTTCATTTTCTTCCGAAGCGGCTGTCTCTTTTCCTGATGTAAATCGATTGACAAAATCAGGTACCATATCTAATATCTTTGTCAAACCATCCTGATTTTTCACATTGACAAGCTTTGTGGTCCCATTCTGAATGACAAGAACTGCGCTTGGGCTGATCTTGCCTCCCATACCACCCGCACCATTATTTTTTTTATCCTCAGAAAAAGCCCCAGCACCCACACCAAAGCTTACATCCACAAGCGGCAGAATAATGGTATCACCTACATGAATGGCATCTCCAACCACTGTCTTAGTTGTTATAAAGCCGTCCATTCCCTTAAACAATGACTCCACGGTTGTGTTGAACATATTATTTTCTGACATCGTTCTTCCTCCTATTTATTCTTTCTCATCCATTTTTTAACCATGTTACGTATCTGCTTATTTCTCCACAGCCTTATTATAATCAGAACCATGGGAAAGATTCGTATCCTGCCCTTTACATATATATCTCCCGAAAAAACCTTCTGCTCAAAATTTGGATAGAGCTGAATACTGTTTCTATAATATGGATATAACACAGATGCCGCCGCCAGCGTCTGTCCTGTCAGTGCCGGATCATCAAAGCCAAACCGACATACAACAAAAAGCTTTTTAGGCTTGATATGCTTCCACAGATAACGAATCTGCCTTCCTATTAGCCGAAGAGCCTCTTTATTTTTCTCATCGGTCAAAATAGCATGAATCTGTGCTATCTTTTCCTTTATATTCACAATTTTATTATGAATATTTTTCTTTACGGCTTTTACCTTCTCCCAGAGCTGACGCAGCTTTTTTGTTAGGGGAACTCTCTCCCGCTGCCCTTTTTGTTTCTCTTCTGGCTCTTCTTTCGGCTCTTCTTCCTGTTCTTGATTTAATTTCTGTGTCTGTTCTATCTGCTGTAGTTCTTTTATCGTTTCTTTGGTAGCTTGGTTTTTCTCTATATCGACTTCCTTTTGTAAATTCTGCTCTTTTTCTGTTTTATGTTCTTTCTCTGTAATATATGCTTGCTCTTTTTTTGTACTTTGAACCGATTCTGTATGCTTCGGTTTTTTTCTTCCAAGCGGAATACCAAATATCCTTATCTTCTGGGATACTTTCTCGCCATCATAGACAATATCAACGATAATTATGGAAAACAGCCAAGAGATTCTCGCCTTTGCATTAAGCTTCTTCTCCTCATAACTACCATTGACACGATAACGAATTGACACAAAAAGAATAAGAAGGGAGAGCAGCACAGTGATACCAAGTATGCTTCCCAATAGAATTACTGCTATTTTTAATATCATACCTAATATATGTAGCATGTCCTCTCCCCTTATATTGTCAGGCTATTATTTCCCGCCACCGTGCTCCTCAATATAGTCTCTTACGTTAAAATCTCCTGTATCCCGAAATACCTGTGCAATAATATGACACGCCAGCTCCACTGCCTCTTCATGGCCCCTCGCAATCCCCACAATTAGGATATCGCTCTTGTAAAAATATCGCCACAGCATCGTATTTGCCGGATAAATATCCAAAAGATTTTTTTCATTTGTAGCAAGTGTGATCAGATAGGCATCTTTCTGAGGGCGTCTATGTTTGACCTTGCCGACAATGCGGTGTCTGTCCTTTTTCGCCCTCTCTCCTATATATAGTTTCCGATACCACCTCATAATCGCGCCTACTGTTCCATCAGCGCCATCAGCATCTCCACGCTGGCAAGCTTCTCTCTCGGATCGGAGCAGTTCATCAAAGCCTGCATAATATACATCTGACATTCATCCATATTTCTCAAAAATGTGGGAAGTGCTTGAAGGACTGCAGTCATCCTCGCGCGGTTTACAAGCTTTACATTCTCCTTAAAGGATGCCTCCATATCCTCCATAAAGCTCTTAAATACCTGTTCTAAATACGCTTCCTCCACAGTTTCTGTCTGCCTCTCCTTGTGCAGCTCAATATAACGACTGCTCGAAGCAAGTCTTGCAATCTGCTTTAAGGACAAGTACAATTTATCAACCATAATGCTTTTCATACTTTCCATCAAATCATCCATGGAATCCAAAAGATAATCACTCTCTGAGAACTGCTCATATAACTGCTCCTGTTTTCCCTCTAGCTTTTCAAAGGATTCCAGAAGAGCTTCTGATTCCTCATCTGCAAAAGCATTTTCCTTCCCACTCTTTAGCTGTTCCTGAACATAGTGGAGGATTGTCTTACAGCTTTCTAATTCCTTTGTCTCCGTCAGCGCATATGGCATGGAGAGCAGCAGAATATAAATATCATTGACAACCTCCTGAAGAATCTGATACAAATTGCTTATACGATGAATAAAGTCGGTCGCTGTGTTAAGCTGCTCCCTGCACTCTTGATACTCCTTCTCCGAAATATCCTTAAAATTCGCCTGTTTCATTCTGTCATAAGCAATAGAAAGAATTTCCCATCCTTTGGGCAGTTGTCCCGGATCATCCAGTGCCGCACAAGTGCGGAGCATATACAGCAAATTATCAATATCCCCCTTCTCACTGCCCAGATACCGGAAAAAGCTCTCCCTCACAATCTCAAAAAATCTTTGCTTTGTCATGCGCATGGGAAGCTGTCCAACCACTTCGCTAACCTTTGTACGCATAACCATACGATCTTTATCCTTTAAAATATACTGCATAACCTTCTGCGTAAAACCGCCGTCATGATAGCGGAATGGAAAATCAGCATCATTAAACCGGTATTCTACACGATTTAGCACATATTCATAAATCTGAAGACAATCCACATAGCTTGTCAGCAGCTTCACACTCTCTATAATTTCCGTCCGAATGTTGTCAATCTTCTCCACATACTCTGCCAATTTGTCAGCCGGCAGATCTGCAAGAAGTCCATCCTGCACAATGGCATGGACTCTGGCAGCCAGATCGGTAAGAGAATCTGGCAGATCGGTCTCCTCCAAGAGCATCTCCCCACAGGTATAATCATTCAGTGCCAGATGAATATACGCATACCTGTGATATATCGTATGCATTGCATTCATATATTTTGGCAAATTAAGCTCCAAATTCTTTCTCTTTTCTATATCTTTGGCAATTCGTCCTAACTCTGACATCTCGTCCTCCTATATAGTCTCTATCTTCATTATATTTGTAACACCGCCGCTGTGCCCGCTGTTGGCAGCCACTCCCGCGGTGACAATCACCATATCGCGCTCCTTCACATACCCATGTTCCTTCACAAGCTTAAGCGCGCTCATAATAATAGCATCCGTCGAGCGCTCCTCCTCCGACTTAATTGGAATCACACCCCAATAGATCTGCATACGGCGCAAAATCCTCTCATCTGGAGACAAGCCAATCAAAAGCTGCTGCGGCTTAAACTTTGACACCTGCCTAGCTGTAAACCCAGAATAGCTCGGTGTGATAATTGCCTTCGCATTCATGCGGTATGCCGTAGCCACAGAAGCATAGCTCACCGCTGTAGATATGCTGCTCTTGCTAAATGCTCTCTTCTTCTCCAAAATCTCACTATAATTTAGATGAGATTCCGTCGTTCTAGCGATCTCCGCCATCATCTTAAGAGCCTCCACCGGATATTTGCCCATGGCAGTCTCTCCTGACAGCATAATAGCATCTGTGCCATCATAGATCGCATTTGCCACATCTGCCACCTCCGCCCTCGTAGGCCTTGGATTGCGAATCATAGAATCCAACATCTGTGTCGCTGTGATCACAGGCTTATAGCTGTCATTGCACTTTTGTATCATCTGTTTCTGAATATAGGTAACCTCCTCCTGCGGAATCTCAACGCCAAGATCCCCGCGCGCCAACATAATACCATCAGAAGCCATAATAATCT
>CAMUFS010000254.1 GCA_947088195.1 uncultured Clostridia bacterium | reverse complement strand
CCACTCCATCTTGAGAAGCTGTGATGGTAAGGGATACGGTATCTGTCTCCTCATCATAATAGGCCTGTGGATCCCGAAAATCATTCTTCTGTCCCAGAGAAGAGGGGGGCTTAATTTCCCAGCCATCCACCTTCTGAAAAGAAGTAAGCGTATCACTCACCGCCAGTAAAATGGTCTCCTTAAATTCAGTGGTAGCGGAGCTGCTGTGACCAGTATAAAAGAAATAATATTTTCCATCTATCTTTGTCACAGATCCTGTGCCAATCCAACCATCCTGCCCTCCACCTCGGCTGGATTCCAAAACTGGCTCATCCTGTTCCTTATATGTAACAAAATCTTGGGTAGTAGCAAGATAGATAGAATGATTATAGGAGTCTCCGCCCTCCTTTAAGTAATAGATATAATACACACCATCTTCATAATATGGCATCGTATCCCCCACATAAGGCTGGGCTGTGCCGTCCATCGCAGGAAGGAAAAACGTCCCATACTCATAGGCAGCTTCTTGACTTCCCGGTGTGCGGAGCGCTGAAAAATCCTTATCCTTTCCCGGCTCCTCAATCACATCACCGGTATCCATATCCCACCCTGCATATAAGGTAATGGCAGAAGTCACTTTATCTTTTCCGAAATCCCACTGTTCTGTCAACCCTGCATCCTTAAACCATCCCAACAGAGTATATCCCTCCCGCATTGGCGCTTCTGGCTCGGCAAGCCGATTTGATGCTTGAACTGCTTCCATGCTTTCTGCACCTTTATAATTTAGATCAAAATTAACTGCGTACTGCGTCTGACTACACCCGCTAAGCTGGATACCGAGCAGGAAACAGACAAAGACACAAAGTATCAAATATTTTTTTTTCATGACTGCCGTCTCCCTTTTCATTGCTATAATATGACAGCGGAAAAGACTCATGCGGGTCCTCTCCGCTGATCCATGTTACTGAACACTCATCTGCATAATTTTAATATCAGAGAACTCAATGGTGACTTCCCCCACATCTGCCGTGGCTTGTGAGCCAAACTGGAACAACATTTCAAATCCCATATCCATCACAAAAGTATCTGTTGTAGTAAAGGAAAAGGTCTGTTCCTCCGTTGTAAATTCAATGTTTTCAGAAAGACGTGGGTCCCAGCTTCCCAAAGGATTCAAAAAGAAACCACAGGAGACATTCTTGCTCGCCTTGGCCGTGATCTCCACAGTATAATAACTATCAGCAGCTAGTGTAAGTGGATTTTCATTATAGCCACAAACCAGCTTATTGTGCCAATCCACGGAACCTCCCTGATCAATGCGGTAGAAAAGGCTACCATTCTCAGACCAGATTGTACCTACACCGCGCTCATTGTCCTCATCTGTGCCATTAAAGGTCATCCACGGATAATCTGAATTGGTGGCATTTGCTGTGTCTTTTCCAAAAGGCATAAAGGAATCCATCGTCTTGACTGTCTCCAAATCCCCCTCCATGGTGCCAAAGCTTAAATCTGTGATCGTCAGTGTATTAGCTGCTACTCCTTCCGAGGGACTGCCTAGCTGAAGCCGAATCACAGGATCGGACACATCGGCCTCTGCGGTAAAGACAGCCGTGATGGTTTTGGTTTCTCCAGCTTCCACAGAAATGCCATTAAAATTGGCTCTGTTCTGATCGGCAAGAGAAGCGCTTTCTACCAAACACTCAGCAGACTGGGCATTCTCAGCAGTAAGATTAAAGCTATAATAATACTTTGTTCCTGCAGCTATGGTGACATCAGGAAGGGCAATATCTGCCTTTATGCTCCACACACCACCATCCGTTGGATAAGAATGAATCTTTACAGAAACCATACCATCTTGTACAGCCGCCTCCGCAGAAGCCCCATCTCCAGCAGATGCTGTGATCGTCTCCTCGTCCGCGGATGAAAAATCATTGACATATACTGGAGCTTGATGCTCCTCACCAGAAATCTCATAAATCTCAATTTTATCAATGGTAACAGTGAAATTTTCAGGCGTGGTATCTGACGCATTATCTGGATTAGGTGTAATTTTCCCCAAATTCAACATCAGCTCTGCGCTGCCTTCTCCAGAAGACGAGAAAAATAATTCGAGAGGCGTGATCTCCTGACCAATCCGCAGATTATAAGCCCCATTAAAGGTCGACCACTCCGCAGCATTCTCATCCCTCGCCAAAATATGAGCGTAGGTATCAACGGTTGACTTTGCCCAGATTTTAACTCGATAATCAGCAGCCTTAAGCGCCACACCAGATTTCACTAATTGGATGTCCCCATCACCGCTGCCGGGGTTTGTAATATCAAACACAAATGCTCCCTGCTTCTTCTCACCGGACGCGCTGACGCCATCTGCAATCCTTGCCTCCCAGCCATGACTGTCAATGGTCTGTGATTTTGTAAAATCAAATGACTTATAGAGCACTGCCTCGCCGGTTTCCTTGGTCACGGTAAGAGTGGCATAAGCCTCCACCGTAGATCCACCTTTGTCAGTAACAGAATAAACCAATTCATAACTACCCGCCTTTTCGGGTGTTGCCTTTCCATTAGAGAAGGAAAGCTCTGGTGAGGATTCGATCATAATCATAGAAGTGATATCCCCATCTTCTTTGTCAGAGGCAGTAACACCTGCCAGTGCATCAAATTCCCCATTTGCTGTCACCGTCTGATCCATCACGCCAGTAATCACAGGATCGGTATTCTCTCCGCCTCCCTTACCGCCACAGCCGGCAAGGGAAATTGTCAAAATCAATGGCAGAATACCCACAACAAATCTATTTTTCATTTTGGTTCCTCCTTATATCAGTTCTCAGAAATATAACGATCATAAGCTGCCTGATAAACATCCTTTACATCCAAAAGATGTGTCTTGCCATTTAAGTCATTCTGAAATGTATTCCAAGCTGAGTCTGTCACACCACCCTTAAGGAGCCAATCAATCAGGTTAGTACGAATATAATCATTAATATTCGTCTCATAATTGCTAATAGTATTCAGCTCATCCATGGTAAACTGGAGATTAGGACAAGGAACCACATTGTCAGAGACATAAGGTGTGGCATAAGCATTCAACCGTTCCAAGCGAAGCCGCGCACGAGGCTCCATATTGACCACATTATTCCATGCATAATCAGACAGATAGATAATGCCTAAAGGTGCATTCTGGAGACGCAGCTCATCACTTGTTATT
Source organism: uncultured Clostridia bacterium (assembly GCA_947088195.1). Lineage (GTDB taxonomy): Bacteria > Bacillota > Clostridia > Lachnospirales > Lachnospiraceae > RGIG8607. The sequence goes on along the minus strand of CAMUFS010000254.1, from coordinate 1,483 downwards.
CCCTCTGGAACTTCCTTTTGAACCAGCATCCCATTGCTATCTGGCTCCTCTTCATAAACAATTCCAATTGGACCATAATTGATCTGCGCAGAAATTAGCGGATCATAATAGCGGTCAAGATAAGTAAGTAAAACTTCCACATTCGGTGTATCTGCAAAAATAATTACCTCACCAGTGCTAATCTCAGGGTTATTGGAAACGCAAATGGTCTGATCTCCATTAGGCCCGATAAGAGGAGCACAGCAAATATAATTTTCTGGATTAGAAACCACTGTCTCACTCTCCCACCAATAAAATGCACCATACAATTCCAATCCTTTGCCATTCGCCAAGAAATTGTCCTGAGACTGCTCAAAGGAAACCTTATCAATCAAACCATCACTCACCCATTTAGCAATAAAATTGGTAGCATCCTTAAACCGCTCATCCAGAACCGTGTAAGTAACCTTACCATCTATCACCACACGGTGCTCCAGATTATCATTAATACCAAACATGCCATAAAGATCGCACTGATTGCCCTGCCAGTTATTGTAAACAAAATTCATGGGGCGCTCATCTGCAGCATCACCATTGCCATTCATATCATTTTCCTTAAAGTATCGAAGCATAGCTTCCATTTGATCTACGTTAAGAGCAAGGCCATCCTTGACATCTGTAGCTGCTATTCCAGAAACTGCACCAGCTTCAATCGCTTTGATAGCCCAAGCTTTGTTAAGGAACAAAAGATTAGGATGCTGAAGCAGTCCCATCTCCTCAACACGCGGAAGAGAATAAATCTTGCCATCCTCTACATTGATAAGCTGATTCTTAATATCAGGACGCTTCTCCAAAATATCGGCAAAGTTTGGCATATATTCCAAATAATCACTGATAGGAAGAAGCACCTTGCGCTTCGCGTATTTAATAATCTCACCTGAGCTCATTCCCGCATGATAGATTGCATCAGGACGGTTGTCCGCATTGCCCAAAATCAAGTTCTTCTGCTGAGAATAGACAGACTCACTGACATTTTCCCATGAAACAAACACATTGGTGCTCTCAAAAAGATCCTGCATAATCTTCATATCATTGTAATCAAGAGCCGAAGCATTTTTTGATGAATAGATATTAAAAGAAAGCTCCTGTGCACCTTTTTCATTTAGAATGGGCGCGCTGGCATCCGCCCACTGGTATCCATATTCTGAAACTAACGCATCCACCTCATTGCTATCTCTGTTATCGTCTGCTGTCTTGCCGCCACAGCCGGTCAGCAAAGCCATAGAAAGTGTTGTTATAGCAACAGCGGATAAGATTCTTTTCTTTTTCATAAATATTCCTCCTATTTAAGATTTTATTGTTTTCTTGTTATTTACACCATTATCCTTTTAGAGAACCAATCATCATACCCTGCTGGAAATATTTCTGCACGAAAGGATACAACATAAGCACAGGGATGCTGGATACGATAACAGAAACATATTTGAGTTGATTGGCAAGCCTA
>CAMUFS010000253.1 GCA_947088195.1 uncultured Clostridia bacterium | reverse complement strand
AAGCTTCCTCCATATCTTAGATCGGTAAGCTCCCTATTTTTTGTATTCTCTAATTTTGTAAAACAGGCTTCTATATTACATACGGTTCCAATCATTCCGCTGCACGCCATTCCTAACATTTTAGTAAAACCGGGACAATATGCCGTTTTTATTCCCTCAAATAAAATTACACCCTGATGCTTTGCGTAGGAAAACAGCTCCTCTGCCTGTGATTTTTCTAATACCATAGGCTTTTCACAAAGTACATGTTTTCCATGCTCCAACGACATTTTTATATAATCGTAATGTGTTTCATGAGGAGAGGCGATATAGACAGCATCCACTGCTAGATAAAATTCCTCCAATGTCTCATAACAATTAATCTGCCATTTCTCTGCAAATCTCACTGCGCTGGAAATATTCGGATTATACACTCCCTGTACACTGATGCCACTGACCAGCTTTGCCTCAGGAATAAAACGCTCTGCAATACGCCCAGAACCTATGATTCCAATTCTTTGAATATGCCTATTTCGATTTCTCAGCATAGTACTTGAAATATTTTTTGTTCTCTCCAAATACACTACTTTACAATACTCATTTAAATAATCAAACTGGCCAATCCAATCAGAGCCAACGGTAAAAATATCTATCTGATACTTCTTAATATCCCGAAATTTCTGCCCTTGAGATTCTTCGAGAATTATCTCATCTGCAAAGCCTGTCTTCTTTATATTTTCTATTCTCGTCACCAGCGAATCTACTACACTTAGTTTTCCTCTTGTCTGGTCATAGCTCTCTGTCGTCACTCCGACTATCAGATAATCTCCAAGCTCCTTCGCTCTTTTTAATAATCTGTAATGCCCTTCATGAAACAGATCAAATGTACCATAGGTAATTACTTTAATCACATCTTACTCCTCATCTCTGTGTAATTTTTCGCACATAAAATGATAAACCTTATCTCCACAGTTACTATCTATATTTGCTACCACCTTGCGAAAAGCCTTTAACTGTCTTTCTTTGTCAAAAGTATTACCTGTAATAGAATTATCAAGAAAATTCGTCAATGTATTACATGCATTTTCCTCACAGGCATATTGTAAATGAGCAGAATTTTCTCGAAATCCATTTTCATTTGCAAGAATATCTTCCATGGCAAACTCAATTATAATTTCTTTTCCCTCTCCTGTCTCAAGATTAATATCATAAAGTTTTCTGTCCAAAGCTGAAAAATAATAATATCCTGCACCATTATAATTGCCGGATGGCTGAAGAAAGCATCCTTTATATAACATTGAAAAATAGCCATTTTTTTCTTGTTCTGGAAGATTTATCATAGGCTTCCACTTTGTGATCTCACCTGTCTTTTTATTTATTCGAATAAACATATTTGCCCAAGTAGGAGAAAAATAAATATAATTGTGATAGATAGCTGCCTGACTAAATGGCTGTTCCATACACTCCTTCCCCACAACTCGATTCATACATTGAAATCCCTCTGGATAATCCTGATATTCATAACTTTCCCCAGTGTATGGATTCCATCGGGTAATCACTGTCCCATGAAATGGCAAAAACCATATATTTTGTCCATCTGGTATTAATGCAACCGATCCACAAGAATGATTTCCATTCATATCAAGAACCTGAGTTTCACCAGTTTCTATATGGATTCCCAAAACATAATTATTCATCGAAGAGGCAATAAATAGATACTCTCCCTGTATGCAATATCCACCAATTTGTTTTTTATTAGTTACTTCATCCTGAAAAATATCCAACTTTTTATTGATATAAAGAATTTCATCTTTTTTCGCATTATATCGAACAACTGCCGGATATAAATTCGGAATTAAAAATATATAAGACTTATAAGAAATTGCTCCACAAAATGCTCCTCTTTGTTCTTTACATGGATTTAATGTAATGCGTCTCTCAATTCCTTTTTCACTGACCATAAGAATATCTGTTGTATTAATTGGACAGGCATAATTTTTCCCATCCACGCTAATAATCTGTGGATAACAACATTCATCTGCATATTCTGATAAATCACAACAATAATGGTATTTAAAATTATTTTCCGAAGAATAATATAATTTATCTCCCTGTGTAATCATCCACTGATTATTTCCATATACAGAAAATCCTACAATAATATTCCCCCGCCAATCTTCGCCATCAGGCTCCGCATGGATATTGCCATTTAACAAAAATATCGGCTTACCAGCAACTCCAAACAGTGATGTCACAGATGTCATGCCGTCGCCAATATAGGCATCACACAATGCAATGGTATTGGTAATATCTGGCGTAGTATCATAGATTCCCCATTTTTCTTCCAAAAAAGAATTTCTAATTCTGTCAAACTCCTCTCGATACCAAGGCCGCATAGAGTCCAGCGTACTTTCCAACAATGGATGTGGTCGCCATAGCAAGCAAGCATCCTCTCTGTTTCGAAAACACTGCATTACATATTCTATTTTTTTCAGAAATTTCTCTGTATTACCAAGCAGGCCACCAATACTAGTATTGTAAAAATATACCTTTTTTCCTGCCATCCGCTCCACCCACTCCTTTGGAGGCTGTGGAGGATTTTTACAGATACGAATCACTCTGTCAAATTTAGGAGATCCAAAAGGCAATAATTTATCTTGCGGCAATCCAGCATCAAAAAATTGGCGATATTGTTCTGCCTGTATCACAATATAATCAACATTATAATAAGAAAAGCATTGTGCTTGTCCTTCGCTCATACCACCTGATGTAGAATAATAAGGTATATACAACAATAAATCTGTAAACTGCTTTAGGCTCTGAGAATAGAAAAAAGGATGTACACTTGTCACATAATTATATTCATCATATGGATTATGTATAAAAATCATGTCAGGTCGCCGCTTCTCAAAATCATACTCCTCATAACGTACCACTGGCACATAACTTGGATATTGCCCAATCTCATAATGCCTCTGTCCAAAGCTTCCATCAGAATTTTTATCATAATATGGAATTGGAATCACATAAGCATCACAGCATGGATCAGAATCTGCTGCCTGCCAAACACTCTCCAGGGAGTCCCACATAGAAGCCTTATACGGCAAAAAAACAGCTTCAAGCCTCACTTTAATATCTGTCCTCACACTGTCTGTGATCTGCGTCCATAGATGGCAAAGCTGCTGACAAGCCTCATTGCTATTCACTTTTTCCTCACGGCTAAGCTGATCGAATATCCGATATACCAGCTCACAATACTCTTCCAAAATCCCGACAGTGACAAAGCCCTCTCCCTCCGTCGTCTCTATCAGAGTTCCAAGCTGAATCGCTCCCTGCTGGCATTGCTCTAAAAGCTCCTGTGCCATAACACGATCGCCGCGCTCCATTGCATTTTTGATTTCATCATGTGCTTGGCCAAGTACCTGCAAAAAGTCCTCTGCCTGCTTTTTCTGAGCTCTTCTCATACCTTCTCTCCCACAACAGTACTGTGGTGTACAAATCTCACCAAAAATAAAGTACTATACAAATATCAGAAACGATTTTTCAGACACACTCTACTCACTTCTTAACTAATTTAACATAAAATTTCTATAAAATCAATAGACTTCCTCCAAAATGTCCCTATAGTAAATTTGACATAGGTACACTTTTCCCCAAATTCCAATATAAAATAAAGATCCCTATCCCATATATTTCTTAAAATACTATTATTGTAAAATATAATTTATATTTTTAAAACAAAACTTCCACCTTAAACAACTACTCTTGCTATACAATCGAGTAGGGGATGCTTTTCTCACCTACTCGCGCGCCGGGCACCCGTCAGTCAGCTTAGCTGACATACTTCCTTCAGGTGCCCGTGCGCATAAAGAAAACGCCCTGTACACAAGCGCTATACAGAGCGTCTAATCACATTATATTTATACTATTCCTGCCAAATAATTATTTCCGATCTAGCTCTATCCCAATCGTTTTATAAATACTTCCTCATGATTTTTAGCTACACATCCAAAAGCTTGCCTATACCCACACTTCTCATAAAACTGTGCGGCAGTTCTCGTTGTCAGAAAACTTGTATAGATCTCTTTATCCATAAAATATTTTTCAACAAGGCTAAGTAAAGCAGTCCCATAACTACGATTTCGAAATTCTTTAGAAATCCAAAATTCTCGTATAAATCCACATGTTTCCTCAAAAAACCAGCTTGAAAACTTCATAGGCTTAAATAGAACAAATCCAATGACTCTGCCATCTACAGCAATCTTAACAAAAGCAACATTATCACCTTCATCATTCATTTCTTTAAATAATCCATCCCAATTCTTAAGATTGTAACCTAACTCAGAAAAATACTGTTTAAAGGCTGTTTGAAACAACAAATTAGAAAAATCAGAGATCATAATATCAGATTCCAAACAGTTTTTTTCACCAGTATCAACTAATTTAACCATATTGAATCCTCCAAATTTTATTGGAGAGTCAAATTACGTGGGCCCTCCATACACGAATATTTTTCATATACGATCACCCCTTTCTGTTTTTTACAGGAATAGTTATTATATTATCTCATATTTCTTCAGGAATTTCAATATCCCATACTTTATGAAAAACATGTTTGTATTTTGGTTATGTGAATAAAGAATGAAATGTTTTCGAGAATGGTTCACCCAGAGAATTGTCTATAATCCTCCGTCACCCCGCTCCCGCTTAGTTCAAAACGT
>CAMUFS010000252.1 GCA_947088195.1 uncultured Clostridia bacterium | reverse complement strand
CAAATAACCTATAAGGATGTTTTGTATAAAGTATGTCATATTACAATCTAAGAAAACCATCACAGCCATGCAAGCAACAAGCACAGCTTATTTAAATTTCTTTCCTTGCAAAATCACAAAAGGAGTTGCCTGATTTACTCAGGCAGCTCCTCCCCTTCATGAATATCATTTTTGGGCTCCTTAAGCCCTTCTATAACAATGTGATTTTTCTGTGCGTAATCCCACAAAGATGCATGAATGGCTTCTTCCGCCAACAAGGAACAGTGTACCTTTACCGGAGGCAAGCCATCAAGTGCTTCCATCACTGCCTTATTGGTGATGGCAAGTGCCTCCTGTACTGTCTTTCCTTTTACTAACTCAGTTGCCATACTGCTGGTCGCTATCGCTGCTCCACAGCCAAATGTCTTAAACTTTGCATCCTGTATCACCTGATTTTCATCAATATCCAGATAAATCCTCATAATATCTCCACATTTTGCGTTCCCTACCGTGCCCACTCCGCTTGCATGTTCTATTTCTCCCACATTTCGCGGATTTTGAAAATGGTCCATTACTTTTTCTGAGTACATATCAATTCCTTTCTATTGTTCTTCCCGCTCTGAATGTTTTCTTATAAAATCCTCGTATAACGGCGACATATCACGAAGCTTTTCCACAATCTCCTTGATTGCCTCCACCGTATAATCCAGCTCCTCCTTTGTTGTCTCATAACCAAGTGTCAGACGTAATGATCCATGTGCAATCTCATGTGGAAGTCCAATCGCAAGCAGCACATGCGAGGGATCGAGCGATCCTGAGGTACAGGCAGAACCACTAGAAGCACAGATATGCTTCATATCTAACATAATCAGCAACGATTCCCCCTCTATAAACTGAAAGCTGAAATTCACATTATTGGGAAGGCGATTCACTCTATCTCCATTGATTCTCACATAGGGAATCTCTGTCATTACCCTCTCCATCAGATAATCACGAAGCTCTGTCTCCCTTTGTCTTCTCTCCTCCATATCCTCAAAAGCAAGCTCAACCGCCCGACCAAATCCAATAATCCCCGGCACATTTTCCGTACCTGCACGCCGTCCGCGCTCCTGTGCTCCTCCATGAACAAAAGATGCGATCCTCACGCCCTTTCGGATATAGAGAAAACCAACTCCCTTTGGTCCATTTAGCTTATGCCCGCTGGCACTCAACAGATCAATATGACATTCCTCCACAGAAATTGGTATTTGCCCATATGCCTGTACGGCATCTGTATGAAAATAAATATGGTACCTTTTTGCTATCTCACCGATCTCCTTCAATGGTTCCAATGTGCCGATCTCATTGTTGGCAGCCATAACAGATATAAGTATCGTGGTTGGCCGGATAGCACGCTCAAGCTCTTCTATGCTGATCCTGCCATTTTCATCCACATTAAGATATGTCACCTCACAGCCTAGACTCTCCAAATATTGACAAGTGTGAAGAACAGCGTGATGCTCGATCTTTGTCGTGATGATATGATTTCCCTTGTTCTTATTTGCCTCAAATACGGCTTTTAGGGCCCAGTTATCTGCCTCGCTTCCGCCAGCTGTAAAATAAATCTCCTCCGTTTTTGCTTCCAGTGTATCCGCGATTGTCTCACGCACCTTATTTACCGCTGCTCGGCTCTTTGATGCAAGTCCATAGACGGCTGATGGATTTCCATATTCTTCTGTCAGGAAAGGAAACATCGCATCTGCCACTGCAGGTCTCATTTGAGTTGTCGCGGCATTATCTAAATATATGATATCTTTCATAATCTTGGCATCACTCCTCCTGCTATTTCATAGTATTTTACTAGGATTTAGATAATCATATCACTAAATATTAATGCTGTCAATAGCTGCCCACACCACTGCATTATAGTATATGCCATGTATATGAAATTGGTGCAAAATCCAAGCATATAATATTGAATTTGTGTTATAATAATACTACTTTATAACTTTTATTGAGATAAGGTATCAGAGCACAATGTATCTTTTACTATGATATATTGTATCCAGATAACTATTGATGTCATTAAAAATATTTTAGTTGAAAAAAAGTTTCACTTATAGTATTATATAAATAATAATAAATGATAAAAGAGGCAATTTATGAAAAAATATATTTGTTTATCAGGACCAGAAACATTAATTATGAAATGTATTTGGGATGCCAATAAAAAAATGTCTATAGATGAGATTCAAGAAGCTGTCTATCACAAATTTCAAAAGAAATGGAAGATCCGCGCCATTTCTTCTTATTTGAAAAAAATTATAAAAAAAGGATTTATCAAACCCTTAGAAGAAAATTCTGTTATTTTATATGATATTCTTGTCTCAGAGGCAGAATACTCTCGGCAGCAGTCTCAAAGATATGCTGAATTTTTAAAAACCGATCCTTTCCTAAAATCTTTATATGCATCTCATGGCAAAAAACCTATTACAGAAGAAGAAATCGAAAAGCTCCATAAGATGATTGATGGTTTAGAAAATAATGAATAGTAATTTTATCAAATTATCTTTGTATACTTCAATTTTTCCTTCTATCCTTCTTGACATTCCCCGCAGCTATGCTCATGTTCGGTAAAAAAATAAGAGACAAACCACCTCGTACCACACCAAAGCTCAAAAAACAAGCATTGTGGGAAGAGGTATAGTTATCGCTTATTTGTAATAGGAGAATCATGTTCGAGACAGGTCCACCCAAAGAATTGGCTATAGTCCTCTGTCACCGCGCTCCCGCTTAGTGAAAAACGTAACGGACGCTAAATTCGTGCAAAACCTCATTAAGCGCCGACGTTTTTCAATAGGTTCCATAGGACTATAGCCAATTCTCTGGGCTACTTTCTTGGCTGTGCTAGAATATGATTTTTCCACGTTTTATATTTTGAAACAATAAAAGAATAACAAACATAGGAAAGGCAGCTACGCATAAAACAGTATTGACCAACAAACTGAAATTAAAGTAGCTGCCGTACAGGGTGTAGAAAAGAGTGAGTAAGTCTGCAATCTCATTTTACTTCCACAAACCGGATAACGTATCCATTCTGACATAATTGGCGACATATTATCTCATCACCGCCTATCTCTACTTTCCTTTTTTTCAAGTTTTTTAGTTTCTCTCAATATCCATAACGCATATGTAATGGAAACAATACATAATATAGCGGCGGTTATTACATCACACATCAATGAAGAATTATTAACAGCAAAAATGCTCAAAGAATTAACTGCTCCATGTGTAATAATACAAGGCAAAAGGCTCTTTCCTTTGTAGAATATAATCGTAAATAAAAAGCCTATTGCGGCTGCGTAACAAATTTGTAAGAGCGTGGTTATCAAATCTTTGCCGTTCAGTAAGTTTACAATATGCCCCATACCGAACATGATACTTGAAATGAAAACGGCAAATTTTATATTATCCTTGCACATAGCTTTGAAAAGAAACCCACGAAAGATAACTTCCTCAATAAATCCAACGCAAGCCATACTTAGAATAAATAGAGCAGTTTCCGCAATAGAAACATTCATTGTAATGCCGTTCCATAAATTTACGCTTGTAATTAAAATCAGCGGAATAAAGTACAGATATTTTTTTAAATCCCCTTTGAAACAACATAACCCGTATTGCTCCCGAAGGCTATACTTTTTTATAAAACCTAAAATAAGCAAAGTAAAGATAATACACATCGGGGCGGTTATTATTTTTAGTGTACCAAGAGAATCCGAAATGCTGTCTGCTAAACTAAGTAAAACAACATAGGCAATAATCCACACCAGAGAAAAATTCAGTTCATTTTTCTTATATAAACGATACATTATAATTCCCCTCTCAACACCTTAACTGCTCCATCAAATATCAAACCCAAATCAGATAAAACCGTCTGCTCATCATACTCCATTTCGTTGTTTGCAAACATACTGGCATATCCATGCGCAATTAAGAATAATGACCGAAAAATAATTTTTGCCTGTTCTGTATTGACTGCTGTTTCTTGGCTAAGTATAGCTATAATAGGTTGTAATTCCTCTGCGTTTATCAATTCAGAAATATTTTTGCCTAAAAACTCATTGGATTGAAACAGAAAACGAAACAGATTTTTTTCCTTTACTGCAAACTGAATGTAATTCAAGCCGATGTCTTTCATTGGATTATTGCTGTGAATATCCATGATATAAGTGGAATGGTATTCATCTGCTTTTTCATATACTGCTCTTTTCAATTCCTCTATGGTTTTGAAATGATACATAACAGGTTGAGTGGAACAATTCAATTCTTTTGATACAGTTCGTGCATTAACAGTTTCAACGCCGGTATTTCTAATTATTTCAAATGCGGCATCTATAATCATTTCTTTTGTAACCTTTGCCTTTGGTGGCATTTATCGCACCTCCTAAAATATAATTTACGTTATATAACAATAATTATACTAAGTAATAAGATAATTGTCAATAGACTTTAAGGAAAAATTACATATCTTTGTTTGGCATTTACTTTTCTGTAGTAGGAGATAAGAAAAACTTTTTGAAAAATCTCTCACAAAACTTTGCGTTCCTCCTGTTTCACCACCACAGAACCGCCCTACATTTTGAGCAGCTCGATTCCGGCTATCCTCTTTCTTCATTATTTTTGATTGATCTGTCCGCTTTGTACGCCAATGGCCTCAACCGAGGCAGGTTTCAGGGACCCTGG
>CAMUFS010000251.1 GCA_947088195.1 uncultured Clostridia bacterium | reverse complement strand
ACTAAACGCCCTGAAATATAATCTTAGGCGTGTTTCGTTCTTATAAACAGCCTCCTAATTATATCATAGCATTTTGAGATATGCAAGTACTTTTTGCAAAAGAAAATATGTAGATGTGGTTTATTTAAAATAGGGCCGCAGAGACAAAACACTATTATCCTCCGTCACTAAGCGGGAGCGCGGTGACGGAGGACTATAGCCAGTTCGCTGAGCGGACCTCTCTCAAATATAATTGAATCAATTTATACCAACCGTGTTTTCTTTACCATTTGTATAAACTCTGTGTTATTTTTTGTCTTTGCAAATAGATCCAGAATACGTTCCACGGAATCCTCCGCGCGCATCCCATTGGTCGCCTTGCGCATTACCTCCGCCGCCTCCTGTTCCTCTTTTGTAAAAAGCAGATCATCCCTTCTTGTTCCCGATTTCAAAATATCGATCGCCGGAAATACTCTTTTCTCCTGAAGTTTTCGATTTAAGGTAAGCTCCATATTTCCAGTTCCCTTAAATTCCTCAAACACGACATCATCCATCTTACTGCCAGTTTCAATAAGCGCGGTTGCCAGAATTGTCAAGCTGCCGCCCTCTCTCATATTTCTTGCAGCGCCAAAAAATCGTTTTGGCATATGAAGTGCCGCTGGATCGAGACCACCGGACAATGTTCTCCCGCTTGGAGGCACTACCAGATTATAAGCCCTCGCCAGCCGAGTGATGCTGTCAAGCAGTATCACAACATCTCTCTTATGCTCAACTAGACGCTTTGTACGCTCCAAAACCATCTCCGATACTCTTTTATGATGCTCTGGCAGCTCATCAAATGTGGAATAGATTACCTCCACATTATTTCCTTCTATGGATTCCTTAATATCTGTCACTTCCTCCGGGCGCTCATCGATGAGAAGAATGATCAGATGCATCTCAGGATTATTGTTTGTTATGGATTGAGCGATCTGCTTGAGCAAAGTTGTTTTTCCCGCTTTTGGCGGAGCCGCTATCATTCCCCTCTGTCCTTTTCCAATCGGGGAAATCATATCCACAATGCGCATTGCCGTGTTATGGCTACTGGTCTCCATTCGTATCCTCTCATTTGGAAAAATGGGAATCAAATCCTCAAATGCCTTTCGCTTCATTGCCTCCAATGGATGGATTCCATTAATTGTCTTTACATACAAAAGCGCTGCAAATTTTTCATTCTGCGTGCGCGTCCTTAGATTTCCCTCTATTATATCACCAGTCTTTAAATTCAACTTTCGAATCTGAGCCGGGGAAACATATACATCATTATCGCCCGGCATATAATTCTCACAGCGAATAAAACCATAGCCGTCCGGCATCACCTCAAGGATTCCATTTGCTGTAACTCCACTGTCAAGCTGTGCGATCTCCTCATTTGTTATCTTGCTTTGCATATGCTGGCTTGTCAGATTTTTCGGGATCTCAACGGCGATCATCTCCTCACTCATCGCTTGAAATATCTGCCGCTCCTCTTTTCTCTCCTCTCTTTTCTCTTCTTTTTTATCTCTATCTTCTTTTCGGTCAATCTCTTCTCTTCTATCTGCCCGTCTCTCTACTTTTTTCTCTTCTGCCTTCTCCCTATCTTCTCTCTCATTGTACTGAAGCAAAACATCAATAACCTCACTCTTCTTCATAGAAGAGATATTTTTGATCCCCTTTTCCCTTGCGATAGCCCTTAACTCTGTCAAAGGTAATGTCTCCAGTTTTTCTCTCATATTTCTACTCCTCCCGGTTTTTTCTGTTTTAATTTGCCTTATCAAAATGGGTTTCTTACTCTGATTTTAAGCATATGATTTCAATAAAAATAAAATATACAGACGTGCAGATCTTCTGGATGCCTCTATTATACAACATAATTTCTAAAATAGGAAGCCATTTTTTGTATTTGCCCTATTGATTTCATTTCTTTCTCTATGCTACAATGGTCTTGTTTCCGTTATTTTATTATTGAAAATAACGGCAAAATAACTTTTATATAAAAGGATGGATAACCATGACAACAAACGAAAAAGCCCTATTACTTCATGAGGAATGGAACGGAAAGATTGAGACCGTGTCAAAAACCCCCATTAAAACAAGAGAAGCTCTGGCACTTGCCTACACACCGGGAGTCGCACAGCCCTGCAAGGTAATTGCGGAGGATAAAGAAGCAGCTTACCGCTATACCATTAAGGCAAATACTGTTGCAGTTGTATCCGATGGAAGCGCTGTGCTGGGACTTGGAAATATTGGCCCATATGCGGCTATGCCTGTTATGGAAGGCAAAGCAGCACTGTTCAAGGAATTTGGCGGCGTCAATGCCTTCCCCATCTGCCTCAATACACAGGACACAGAGGAGATTATCCGAACCGTCGCCGCGATCGCACCTGCCTTTGGTGGCATCAATCTGGAGGACATCTCTGCACCGCGCTGTTTTGAGATTGAAGAGCGCTTAAAGGAAATGCTTGATATACCAGTATTCCATGATGATCAGCATGGAACTGCCATCGTGGTGCTGGCTGGTGTAATCAATGCACTCCGCGTCACAGGCCGGAAAAAAGAGGACTGTCATATTGTGGTCAACGGTGCTGGCTCTGCGGGGATCGCCATCACCAAGCTTCTTTTGACCTACGGCTTTCCTGATATTATCTTATGTGATAAATCTGGCATACTCTCCAAGACATCCAAAGATCTCAACTGGATGCAGGAGCGGATGATGGAGGTGACAAATCTTTCGGGACGTACAGGTTCCCTTGCAGATGCCTTAAAAGGCGCCGACATTTTTATTGGCGTATCAGCGCCAAATATTGTGACGGAGGAAATGGTGGCTTCCATGAATCATGATGCCATTCTTTTTGCCATGGCAAACCCAGTCCCTGAGATTATGCCTGATCTGGCAAAAAAAGCAGGCGCTAAAGTGGTTGGCACTGGACGTTCTGATTTCCCTAACCAAATCAACAATGTTGTCGCCTTCCCCGGCATCTTTAAAGGTGCATTAGAAGGTCGCGCCGTACAGATCACGGAGGAGATGAAGCTCGCCGCAGCCACAGCCATCGCAAACCTTGTGTCAGAAGAAGAATTAAATGAAGACAACATTATGCCACAGCCCTTTGATCCAAGAGTCGCCAAATTAGTGAGCGAGGCAGTCAAAGATCACATTCACTAACATGGAAAACTGGCACGGAAAACCTTATTATTCACTAAATTCTTACCTAAAAAATACCTATGGAAAAAAGCTGTACCGTCTTTCACTTGACGGAGGCATGACCTGCCCAAACCGCGACGGCACTCTGGGAACCCGCGGCTGTATCTTTTGCAGCCGCGGTGGCTCCGGCGAATTTACTCCCTCGCGGCAGCTCACAGTCACACAGCAGATAGACACCGCAAAACAAATGATTGGCAAGAAGCAAAAAAACGGGCCTTATATTGCATACTTTCAGGCATTTACCAACACCTATGCACCTGTGGACTATCTGGAACGCATCTTTATGGAGGCAATCGCCCACCCAGAGATCGCCATTCTCTCGATCGCCACAAGGCCAGACTGCCTGTCTGATGAAACGCTTACACTTCTCGCCCGCCTAAGCCGCCAAAAACCTGTCTGGATCGAGCTTGGTTTACAGACCATCCATGAGCCCTCTGCCCTCTTAATTCGGAGAGGCTATCCTCTCCCTGTATTTGAAAGTGCACTTGACAAACTAAAAAAGCTCTCCATTCCAGTGATCGTCCATGTCATTTTGGGACTTCCTCACGAATCGAGAGAAGCTATGCTATCCACCGTGTCCTATCTCTCCCAAGCAGGGATTCAAGGCATAAAACTACAGCTTCTCCATGTACTAAAGGACACTGATCTGGCAGATTATTACAAACAAGAAAGCTTTCATCTGCTCTCTTTTGAAGAATACATTGATATTCTGATCGATGCCGTTGAGCTTTTGTCCCCGGAAATTGTCATCCATCGTCTCACTGGGGATGGACCAAAAAAACTTCTGATCGCCCCCTTATGGAGCCTTCAAAAATGGAATATTCTAAACACGCTGCACGCTGAGATGGCACGGCGCGGCGCATATCAAGGAAGGAGGTATTTATGTCCCCGGAAGCATTGACCTTATATAAACTAATTGTTCTTTATATGTTAAATAAGGTAAATTTTCCTCTTACAAATACACAACTTTCCGAATTTATACTGGAAAAAGAATACACCAATTATTTTACCCTACAGCAAGTGATCTCTGAGCTTCTCTCCTCCGGCCTAATCCACGTCAAGACCGCTGGAAGCACCTCCCGCTATCAGATCACCGAGCAGGGAACCGAAACACTTGGATTTTTCTCCAATAGAATCTCTGATCCTATCAAAGAAGAAATTGACAATTTCCTAAAAGAAAACAGCTATGAGCTTAGAAATGAATCGGGAACACTGTCCGATTACTACAAAACTACCAAT
This sequence comes from uncultured Clostridia bacterium, assembly GCA_947088195.1. Taxonomy (GTDB): domain Bacteria; phylum Bacillota; class Clostridia; order Lachnospirales; family Lachnospiraceae; genus RGIG8607. Next base: position 290 of record CAMUFS010000251.1, on the reverse strand, counting down.
GGTGATTATATTGTCCACTGCCAGATAAAAGAAGGAAAAACTCCCTTGATTGAACTAAACCTATCAGCGCCTGACGAAATTATTGCAGAGCATATGTGTATGAACTGGAAAAACCATAGCGAGGATATTTACACCTATATTATTAGCCAATTAAAATAATATGAAAAAAAATGAAATATCTTTATAGGTTATTTATAGCTATGGGTTGGTGAGTCATATTTAAAAAGGGTCCGCCCAGAGAATTGCCTATGGTCCTATGGAACCTATTGAAAAACGTCGGCACTTAGCGA
>CAMUFS010000250.1 GCA_947088195.1 uncultured Clostridia bacterium | reverse complement strand
ATAGTGTCCTGCTGGCTATTAATAGGCGCACCCTCCGGCAATTTTTCTGCATACACATAAGAGGCTGTCGGCGCCAGCATAAGATATACCTCTGCCTGAGCTACTGCTTCCTTAAGCCCCCGAAAGGAGCGAATAACCTTCTCTGTGTTCTGAGGCCTTTTATATTTTTCTATAAGATAGCCATCCTTTGCAATATAAATTCCATTGATCTCCTGCTTGCCAAGGCACAGCTCCACACCTGTCTTAACACCCATAAAAAAATCGCGGAATGGAAAATGATCTGACAGATAGCTTTCCAGATCTGCCGTAAAATCCCCCTCCTTCAGCGCCTCCCAGGAAAACTTTGGAAAAGAAGAAAGATAACGATTTTCCTGCTCTGAAAACTCTCTTTTTTTGCCAACACACAACAAGACTGACAGGGAAAGAACAAAACCACCTGTCAGAATAGCCGTTAGTTTTTTACTAAAATACAAGCCTTGCATAATAGAATTCGTGTCTCCTCCCCATGTCAAAACCGAAAATACAAAAATGGATTATATGTATCTCCCACCAAATATGCCACAGTCAAGACAAACAAAGCCAGATACAAAATCACTCTAGCTCCCACTGCCACTTTTGTAATTCCACCCTTCCAGTTCTCGACTTTTTTCAAGCACCACGGATATACTGGCATGGCAAATAACGCTGCCATCCCTAAGAGCACCCCACTGCTTCTAAGATAATAAAAAAATTCTCCGCCAAGCATGGAATTACCCGCAGTATGAAACATAAGAGCCATATACGCCCCAAGCTGTGCCATATCATCAAATACAAACACCGTAAATCCAAACACAACAATCACAATGGTGTACAGATGCTGCACCAAGCGTGGCAGCTTTTTTAAATACTTGCCCCACACATATTTTTCCAGTCCAAGCAGCAGCCCATAATACAGCCCCCACAGAATAAAATTCCAAGCTGCACCATGCCACAATCCTGTCAAAAACCATACCACGGCAATATTTCTTAGATGCTTCCACACACCCTTTCGATTTCCGCCAAGCGGAATATAGATATAATCCCGAAACCATGTAGAGAGTGATATATGCCATCTTCTCCAAAAATCTGTGATCGATACGGCGTACAATGGATAATTAAAATTTTCCAGATAATGAAATCCAAGCATCTGCCCCATACCAATCGCCATATCACTGTATGCACTAAAATCAAAATAAAGCTGCAACGTAAATGCCGCCGCCCCAAGCCATGCTGTGGCAACCGATGCCTGCGCTCCGGGCAGCACACGAATCAATTCCCAAAGCGCACCCACATTATTTGCTATCAGCACCTTTTTAAAAAGTCCCTGCAAAAATCTTGTAAAGCCCTCATAAAAACCTTTTTTATCAATAATTCTTTCATGAAGCTCCCGCTGCACTGTCGCAAAGCGGACAATCGGTCCTGCGATAAGCTGTGGAAACATGGAGACATATGTCAAATAGGTAAAATAATTCTTCTCAGGCTCTACCTCCTTACGGTACAGATCAATGCTATAGCTCATAGTCTGAAAGGTAAAAAAACTAATCCCAATAGGAAGGGCAACTCCCGGTTTTTTAAGAGAAAGCCCGCAGAGCTGATTGAGCGTATGAATCAAGAAATCCGCGTATTTAAAAAATCCAAGCATAGACAAATTAATTCCCACGGAAATCCACAAAAAAATCCTTCTTCTGCTCTTTTCCTCTCCGTACTTTGTCATTAGCAGGCCATTTCCATAATCCACAAAAGATGCAAAAAGCATCAAAAGAATATAAACCGGCTCTCCCCACGCATAAAATAATAAACTAAAGAAAAGCAGGACATAATTTTTTACCTTTATTGGCACAAGATAATATAAAATCAGAAATATTGGAAAGAAGAAGAATAAAAATGGTATGCTGCTAAAAACCATGTTGTCTCCTCTCTACTTTATATACTGTTCTATTATTGTCTCAATCTCTTCTGCCTTCTCGGAAATTACCAGATAAACATAATTATTCACCACATGAATCTCTCCCTTTTCCACAACCTTAAACTGCTCAGGAAGATAATTCTCAAGCTCTGCCTTTTTATGTTCTATCATAGTCTCAAGAGCTTCCTTTAATGTCTCCTTATCTGTCTCTGGCTTCGCCTTCATCATTATCACGGTGTCAGCATAGATAACCTCCTCCGCATTGGTAAACACATATTCTTCCAGCCCTGCCAGATCAATGCCAAAATAATTTGCTATATAATTGTCGTTCAACAACACCATTTTTGGCAGCTCTACCCCTTCCTCAATCTCCTTATAAATATCAGAGAGTGACTTTTCCTCTGTCTGTTCTGTGACAGTCACCTCAGCCGGGGTCACTTGATTATTTTCCTTTGACTGGCAGCCTGACAAAAAAAGTCCTGTCATTCCCGCCACAATTAGTATCTTTCTATATCCATTGTTCATTCGTGCTCTCCTTCTGTTTCCTGTGCTGGTTCTGTCTCAGTCTCATTTCCAGTACCCTCACCTGTCACGGTTTCTGTATCTCCCGATTCTGCTTCCTCCGACTCTGCTTCTGTTTCAGGCTCCGGCAGCTCAAGCCAATAATTGCCTCCACTTGCATATCCTCTCAAAACCTTCGTCCATATCTCATACGCCGCATAGGTCTGATGTACATAATTGTCACTGCAGAGCTCTTCCTTAAGTCCGCCATCCTCACCTATTAAAAAACTTGCAATATCAATATATTCTGCTACTCCTGCCTCACACTGCGCCTTCATCTTCTCATTGAGCAGGCGAATATTCTCATTATTCAATTTTCCCTTCTCACTGCCCGTCAGCATATTAGTCGTACTGATCACGTAGATGGAGACATCAGGATTTACCTCCCGTATCTTCTCTATCACCGTAAGATAATTCTCATAGGCGCCATCCACGCCCTCCATGCCAATATCATTTAATCCAAAAAATAAAAATACCTTTTCCGCTCCCATCATCGAGATAGAATCCCAGATGTAGCGCTGTTCTCCCTGATAGATTGGGTGAATGGTATCCTTGCTGATCTCATTGAGTGCCATTCTCACCGAAAAGCTTCCCGAAACCAAAAATTCCGGGCCTCCAAGAAACCCTGCTGGCTGCCCCATCACAAAATTCCGAAATCCCATCATAACAGAGTCCCCAATAAACACAGAATGTTCAAAAAATTTGTCTGCCTCCTCCGTCACAATAAAGTAATCTGCGGAAGGGGGCAGCACACCTGTGTGTATTGACCCTGTCTCCGGCTGAGGCTCTGTTGTGGGTTCCTCTGTTGTCGGCTCTTCTGTCGTTGGTTCTTGTGTTATCTCCTCTGTCAACTCTTCTGTTATAGATTCCTGTGTTATCTGTTCTGGATCATCCGTCTCAGCGATCGCTTGATCCATCGTATATTTATAATAGCAAAAGGTTCCCACGCCCGTCACCAAAACCACGGCACATGCCACTGCTGCTATAATCTTTCTGTTTCTACTTCTATATCTATTTCTGTTTCTATTTCTTTTCCTTCTCTTTCCCATTGTAATTCGCTATCCTTCTTCTATTCAAACCCGTATTTCTCTCATTTTATACATTACGTGCTCAGAATATGCCCTCTCCTGTAAATACCATCTCTGCTGGACCTGTCATATAGACGCAATTATCCTCTGGACTCCAAAAAATAAAAAGCTTTCCGCCCAAAAGCTCTACCTCCGTCCTTCTGTCCACAAAACCATTTAACATCGCTGCCACTGCGCTTGCACATGCTCCTGTCCCACAGGCAAGTGTCTCCCCACTTCCCCGTTCCCACACACGCATTTTAAGATGGCTTCTATCTATAATCTTCACAAATTCTGTATTAATCCGATTCGGAAACTTTTCATAATTCTCAAAACAAGGACCCAGCATTGCCAGATCCAATCTCTCTAACTCTTCCACAAATATCACAGCATGAGGATTCCCCATCGACACGCAAGTGATCAAGTACCTCTCTTGGCCAACCACCAACGGCACAGCTTTTACTGGATTCTCCTCAAAAAGCACTGGAATCTGATCTGGCTTAAAAATCGGCTCTCCCATATTAACTGTCACCGCCACAACCTGCTTTGACATCTTATCCACCTGTAATTCCAACGTCTTAATGCCCGCAAGAGTGTCAACCGTCAGCGTCGTCTTGTCTACTATACCATTGTCATAAACATATTTTCCAACACAGCGAATCCCATTCCCACACATCTCCCCGCGGGAACCGTCCGCATTATACATCTCCATCTCACAATCTGCTACGTTTGACGGCTTAATTAAAATAAGACCATCTGAGCCAATGCCAAAATGCCTGTCACTCACACATACTGCAAGCTTCTCTGGATCTTTTACCTGCTCTTTAAAGCAATCTATATATACATAATCATTACCTATTCCATGCATCTTTGTAAACTTCATAAATCTACCCTCTTTGTGCAACCCCATATTCCTACAGACTAATTATATAGCCTAACTTCAAAAATCTCAACACTTAATTTTCGTATTTAAAAAATCTTATGAATTTTCTTTTTTTGAGGAAACCAGACAAGTATAACCACATATTATAAAATTGTAAATCAAATATATATGGAGGACTCAAAAATGAGTGACTTAGCAGCAACAAATTGTGGTGGAAATTGTGGATGTGGTTGTGAGGGAGGAAACAATAGCTGTAATCTTCTCTTCCTTATCTTAATCTTAAGCTGCTGTGGCGGCAGCTTTGGCGGCG
>CAMUFS010000249.1 GCA_947088195.1 uncultured Clostridia bacterium | reverse complement strand
CATCCGATATGAAAAAAATTCGTGATCTCAAGGGAAATCCGCTGCTTCTCTTTATCAATAGTTGGAGCATCGGCATGACTTTAGACAGAAACAAAGGTTTGATATTATCTGAATTTGGTCATAATTAATTTGAGAAAGGATATATGGCAAAAACCATGGTAGAGATATGAAAGCTGTCAGTATTATTGTTCCATGTTATAATGAAGAGGCTGTGCTCAAGCTATTTTATCAGGAGACACAAAAAGTTCTTGATACCATCACCGGCTACAGCTTTCATTATATTTTTGTCGATGATGGGAGCAGTGACAAAACCTTGCTTATTTTAAAAGAGCTTTCAAGGCTACATGCACATGTTGATTTTCTTTCCTTCTCGCGAAATTTTGGAAAAGAGGCAGGCATGTATGCGGGGCTAATGTATGCAGATGGCGACTATGTGATTATTATGGACGCGGATCTGCAGCATCCTCCTGCTCTAATACCAGATATGCTCAGAGAAATAGAGGCAGGGCATGACTGCTGTGCTGCCATGCGCATCTCCCGCACAGGAGAATCCAAGATTCGCAGTGCATTTTCGCGCTGCTTTTACCGCATCAGCAACCGACTCTCTGATGTCAATATGGTTCAGGGAGCCGTGGACTACCGCATTATGTCCAGACAGATGGTGGATGCTGTGCTATCTCTCTCCGAGGTGCAGCGCTTTTCCAAAGGAATCTTTTCATGGGTTGGTTTCGATACCAAATGGCTTCCCTACAAAAATGTAGAGCGCACTATCGGCAAGACAAAATGGAGCTTTTGGGGCTTATTTAAGTACGCCATCGACGGCATCACTGCCTTTTCTGTGGCACCTTTGCGCATGGTGTCTGCTCTTGGGTTTATTATCTCTTGTTTTGCCTTTCTCTATATTATTATCACACTTATTCAGACACTTGCCTTTGGCATTGTTGTGCCCGGCTATGTCACCACACTGTGCGCTGTACTGTTCCTTGGCGGTATTATTGAGCTTTCCATCGGTATTCTCGGAGAATATATCGGTCATATCTATATGGAAGCAAAAGACAGACCCATCTTTATATTAAAAGCATCCTCTTTAAAGGATAGAAAATAGGAGAAAACTACAAATGGAAACATTGCTTCATAAATTACCAGAACCACTAAAAAAACTACTTAATCGTGAAACTATCTCCTACCTGTTTTTTGGCGTTCTAACCACACTGGTCAATTATATCACTTATGAACTGTGCAAATGGTTTGGCATCCACTACACTGCCTCCACGGTTATTGCATGGGTACTTGCCGTCGCCTTTGCCTATATCACAAATAAATTATATGTATTCGAGAGCAAAAGCTTTGAAAAATCTGTCCTTATCAAAGAAATATCCGCCTTTGTGGGCTGCCGCCTATTTTCTGGGTTATGCGATCTTGGCTTTATGATCCTTGCCGTGGAATTTCTTTCTATTCATGACTCTCTGGCAAAGCTTTTATCAAATATAGTTGTTATTATTATTAATTATATCTTTAGCAAGCTGTTTATTTTTAAGAAAAGCAGCACTCGTAAATGAAAATAAGGAGCCTTCATTACCATGCAAAAAGACAATCTGCTCAAAGATTCCACACATATTTATGTACTTTCGTTTTTTATACCTGTCACTATACTGATACTAATCTATATCTTGCGAGGCGTCTATCCATTTGGACAACAATGCTTTTTGCGCAGTGACATGTATCATCAATATGCCCCCTTTCTCGCTGAGTTTCAAAATAAGCTGAGAACAGGAGGAAATCTTACCTACTCGTGGAACATTGGCATGGGAGTGAATTTCACCGCGCTTTATGCCTACTATCTCGCAACGCCCATCAACTGGTTTCTCATTCTATTTTCCCAAAAGCATCTAATTGAGCTGATGAGCGTGATCCTAATATTAAAAGTGGGGCTATCTGGCGTCACATTTTCCTACTATATCTGCAAACACTATTCCACCCGCAACCCTCTTGTAGCTGGAATCTCTGTATTTTATTCTCTATCTGCATACATCTGCTCCTATAGCTGGAATGTGATGTGGCTGGACTGCATCTGGCTTCTGCCCTTAATACTGCTTGGCTTAGAATATCTGGTAAAAGACAATAAAGGTATTTTGTACTGTGTCAGCCTTGCACTCTGCATATTGTCAAACTACTATATTTCCATTATGGTATGCATCTTCTGTGTATTATACTTTTTTGTACAGATCGCTGCCTGTGAAGAATCTTGGAAAAACCTTCCAAAGCGCCTTCTGAATTTTGCACTTTATTCTCTCATAGCAGGTGGCATTGGTGCGTTTTTGCTAATTCCAGAATACTTTGCCCTAACCTTAACCGTGTCAGGAGATATCAATTTCCCAAAAAATCTAACACGTTACTTTTCTGTTCTGGAGATGATATCCAGACAGCTTATGATCGTGGAGCCTGCGATATTCTCCGCACATGAGCCTAATATCTATTGTGGTATGCTGATCTTTCTGCTCGTCCCACTCTATGCACTAAATCCAAAGATCAACATACGTGAAAAAATAGGAAAATTTGCCTTAGTCTTCTTATTTTACATTAGCTTCAATCTCAATATCCTAAACTATATCTGGCATGGCTTTCACTTTCCCAACAGCCTGCCATGCCGGCAGAGCTTTATTTTCAATTTCCTTCTGCTGACTATGGCATACGAAGGACTAAGAAATATACGAAGCCACTCCTCCAAGGATATTGTGCGGATTGTGGGCATTGTGACAGTTCTGTTTCTGGCTATCGAACATCTGATGGCAGATGACGAATATCCTTATTATATTGTCTATGTCAGCCTCTTATTTGTCTGCCTATATGCCATTGCACTGACACTTTACCAGGATCGAAGAATACCAAGACTCGCCTCTCTCTCTATCTTCTTTCTATTTATCGTGTCAGAAGCATTTATCAACACGGTTGTGACAAGCGTCAACACCACTGGCCGCACCTCCTATGTCAAGGACAATGCTGCCATCACCTATGTGATAAAACAGACCGCAAAAGAAGACCCCTCCTTCTATCGAATAGAAAAACTAAAACGCCGCACCAAAAATGACAGTGCATGGCATCATTACAAAGGAGTATCCATCTTCTCATCCACCGCAAATGACGGCTTTGCCGATCTTCTCGCCGGGCTAGGATGTGAAGAATCCACAAATTCCTACTCCTACTATGGCTCTACTCCACTCACAGAAGCACTATTATCCGTGAAATATGTCCTGAGTTCAAAGTTGATCGAGGACACTGAGCTCAGAACATTCTACACACAAAAGGATGGCGTCTACCTATATAAAAATCAATACACACTTCCCATCGGTTTTCTAATCCCGGATACCCTAGAAGACAGGTGGTCACACAGAACCAACAACCCATTTGCCGTGCAAAACAGCTTTGCAGACCTTGCCGCCAACATCTCTCCTCTTTTCTCACCGACAAACTATAAAATAACAGGAAACACCATTGACATCTATCCTGAAAGCGACAGTTACCTCTATATCTATGTTTCCTCCGACGGAGAAGATTTTGCCGCAACCTTTACGGACAGCAGTGGAACAACCTTCCGCGAACCTGAAACTTACACTGGAATACGCAACCGTTATATTATAGACTTAGGCAGATGTCCCGCAGGCTCCCACATAGCGTTTTCCGCTACTGGAAAGGAATCCATCCATGCTAGCGTCTACAGCCTAAACCTAAATAACTTTAAGACACTACATCAAACACTATCCGAGCGTGGTCTTGAAATTACAGAATGGAAGGACACTCGCATAAAAGGAATGATAACTGCAGAGTCTGATATGATACTTCTCACATCCATACTATATGAAAAAGGATGGACAGTCAAAATTGACGGCAAAAAAGTTCCTGTTCAGGCCTTTAAAGACGCCCTTGTCTCTGTGCCTGTGACAGCCGGAACCCACGAAATTATATTCTCCTACTCACCATATGGACTAAAAATAGGACTGTTAATCAGTGCGGTGAGCCTTACCGCATTAGTAGGGATAATTCTCTGGAAAATACAAAAACAAAAAAGAAAAAGTACAGCTATAGAAGAATCGTAAAATTTTGCTGACATACTTCCTTTAGGTGCCCATGCGCATAAAGGGGAGCGCTGCAAAGTAGGTGATTACTCACCTACTTTGCAACGCCCCTTCAAATATTAGCTGTCGATCACAATATGTTCCAACAAATTCTGACCAAACAATGTTATATGGAAACGATCTATATTATTTTGACTAATTACACCTGTTGAAGATATAAAGTCTAATCGTATCGCTGCATTTATAAATTCAGGCGTTGGTTGCGCCCGACTAAGCATTAAAATCTCTCGAAAAGCATCCCGATGAAACATAAATTGCTCAACTCTCTGTATACCATCGTAAAAAATCAATCCTTTCAAATACTTCGTATAGATTACTCTGAATCCTTATAGAATGCCAACATTGCTGCTCTTATATCCTTGCAGACAAGATCATTTTCCTGTAATATAATCTACAAATCCACAAAAAAGTAGGAGTGCCGAAGCACCCCCATTTTCTAAACCCTCTTGCAAAATTCACAGTGTTGGTTTATAATCATCTTAGAAGCCGAAGGATATGGCGTGTCCGACGGTTGTTCAATCGGAAACAATAATCAGTTTAAAAATCAAACGGATTACAGGCTATCCTCTATTGCAGTAGAGGATAGCCTTTTCCGTTACTTGCGGTTGTTTCTGTTGTCTAA
>CAMUFS010000248.1 GCA_947088195.1 uncultured Clostridia bacterium | reverse complement strand
ATTCGCATAGCGCATACCGAGTTCCTGTGTTGCAACTTTATAAATATAATCCAAATCAATAAATGAATTAATCCTATTATCCAGCTCATTGTTCTGCAGCATCAGCTCATTTAACTCCGTCTCCAGACGATTGATATTCTTGAGGCGATAAGTAATCTCTGATTGGAGCTGCACATACTGCACACACATAATTAATGTAAACACTGCTGCCACGGCAAGTACCAAGACTGACGCTCCACTTAGCGGAAGCGTTGTCACACCCTTTCTTGGTCTTACCGACGTCTTTCTTGCTGGCTGATTCGCATTTTTTTTATGTTTCTGGGGAGATTTCGGGGAACCTTCTTCTGGAAGCGCATACAGATTTCTCGCTGCACTGCCTTCTACGTACACAGCCTGTCTCTTTGATGATCGTCTTTTATCCGTCTTTACAGATTGCATGTCGTTGCCCCTTTCTGCCTCTTCTATCCTTTCTGAAAGATTCTCAGCTTTGCACTCTTAGAACGGCTGTTTTCTTCCAGTTCTTTTTCCGAGGGTAGAACAGGCTTCTTTGTTAAATGCTTTCCTCTCGAAAGCCTGCCACACACGCACACGGGAAAGTCCGGCGGGCACGTACATGGATTTTCATTTTTATGAAATTTCACCTTGACAATTCTGTCCTCCAGTGAATGAAAGGTAATCACACACAACCTTCCTCCCGGATTCAGATACTCTATCATGGTATCTATGGTATCCTCTAAAACCTCCAGCTCATGATTTAATTCAATCCGAATTGCTTGAAATGTTCTTTTCGCTGGATGTCCTCCTGACACTCTCATCTTCGCTGGTATGGCTGCCTTAATGATCTCTGCCAGCTCCACTGTCGTCTCCACAGGCTTACTTGCCCGGTATCGAACAATATGCTTTGCAATATTCTTTGCAAATCTGTCCTCACCATAGTCACGAATCATTCGATACAGTTCCATCTCACTATATTCATTGACAATCGTCTTTGCTGTCATCGCCTGTCTTGTGTCCATCCGCATATCAAGCGGGGCATCCTCGCGGTAAGAAAATCCTCTCTCCGGCGTGTCTAGTTGGTAAGATGACACTCCCAGATCCAAAAGTATCCCATCCACCTTGTCAACTCCAAGACTGTTCATCACTTCCTTAAACTGTGCATAATTGCTTCTTACAATCGTCACTTTATCCTGAAAAGCAGCTAACCTCTCCGTAGCTGCCTCTATGGCGTCTGCATCCTGATCAATGCCAATTAGCCTGCCTTCATCAGAAAGTCTCTCCAGAATCTGGCTGGCATGTCCACCACCGCCAAGCGTCCCATCTACATAGATTCCCTCTGGCCGAATGGCAAGCCCCAACAGCACCTCATCAAGAAGAACTGATTTATGCTTAAACACCATAATAGCCTCTGTCTTTATTACTTCTTCCCACAGTTCCTTTCACAGTCCCAGATCCTCCATATGTTCTGCAATCTCCTCCATATTCTCAAAGGTATTCGCCTTCTCCCAGCGCTCCCTACTCCATATTTCCACTCGTCTAGCTACACCAACAAATACTGCCTCCTTCTCAAGAGCTGCAAATGCTCTCAACACAGGAGGAATCAATATGCGCCCCTGCTTATCTACCTCCGCCACTGCCGCACCGGCAAGAAAAAAGCGGGAGAATCTGCGCGCATCTGAATTCGTAAGGGGCAGTGAACCAAGTTTTTCCTCCAATATAGCCCACTCCTCCCTTGGATAGGCAAACAGACAACCATCAAGACCTTTCGTAATTACAAATTCTTCCCCCAAAGCATCTCTTAGTCTAGAGGGAACAATGAGCCTGCCCTTGGCATCAATTGTATGGTTATACTCCCCCATAAACATTGGCATCTGTACCTTCCTGTCAAAGCATCCATTTTCAACCACTCTGTACCACATGTAACCACTTGTCTCTATCATAAAACAATTTTGTAATAATTACAAGCAAAAATGTAAAAAAATGTTTGAGAAGATATGATTTTGACTTTAATATTATTAATGTAAGAAAAACATTTTTTGATTTATTTTGAGTAAATTTGCTTTGTATACAGGTTTTTTACTTCCTAATTTAGGATAGAATAAATCATTTTTTCAAATCCATAAAATAAAGACTCTTATTTCAGAGTCCTTATTTTATACCATATGAAATGTCTTCTTAATTTTTATTTATCAAGAAGCTGCTTCCACTCATTTTTCTTTTGTTGATTGCGGCAATATATCACATATGTTGTGGCAGCTATTACCAATATAATGGATAACGCCTGAGAGACAGGGACACCTCCCAGCTTTAGCTGATCTGTGCGCAGCCCCTCAATCCATGTTCTTCCAATACCATAGCCTATCAGATAGAAACAAAATACTTCCCCGTCAAAGCTCTTATGCCTACGATAGAGCATCAAAATGGCAAACACCATCAGATTCCAGAGGGATTCATATAGAAAGGTGGGATGTACCTGAATATATTCAATGCCATTAACTACCTTGATATTCTCTGCTATTTCGGGAGTGATATAGCCAGAATACACTTCTGCCAGCTTTATCTGCATAGCAAAAAGCCCATCTGTATAACCACCGAAGGCTTCTCGGTTCATAAAATTTCCCCAGCGCCCAATAATCTGTCCTAAAATTAATCCCAGACATCCTGTATCCATCATCAAGCCAATCGACATCTTTTTTTTCTTTGCAAATACAATAAGTGTGATAACTGCTGCAATCACAGCGCCATAGATGGCAAGGCCACCTGCGCGCAGATTAAATATGGATAACAGATTATTTTTATAGTTGTCCCACTCAAAAATTACATAATAGATTCTGGCACCCACAATCGAGGTAAACACTACAATCAAGGCAAAATCATAATAATTATCTGTATTTTGTTTTGTTGCCTCCGCCTCCTTAATTGCCAGAAATGCACCAGCAAGAATACCTGTGGCGATAATTAAAGCATAATAGGTAATAGAAAAATTAAATATTGTGATTGCCCTTCCCAAATGCTCAATATAAATTCCCAAATGCGGAAATCCAATGCTATATTCCGTTAACATAATTTATCTCCTTTGCTGTCACATTGTTATATTTTGGGTTCTGGCTAAATGAATAGTTACATTATAATATGCATTACTTGGAAAATCAATGGACAGTTACAGAAAAATATGTTAAACTTATAAAAGTTTTTCTGTAAATCTTTCCAGATATGTATACATTTTATAATATAATTCAGAGAAAGAAGGGTATATTGAAATATGAAGCTTGGCATCGTTGGCTTGCCTAATGTTGGCAAAAGTACATTATTTAATTCTCTTACAAAAGCAGGGGCAGAATCTGCAAATTATCCTTTTTGCACCATTGATCCAAATATTGGTGTTGTCGCTGTTCCTGATCCACGTCTAAAGCTTTTAGCTGATCTGTATGATTCTGACAAAGTTACTCCTGCTGTTATCGAGTTTGTGGACATTGCAGGACTTGTAAAAGGTGCTTCCAAAGGCGAGGGATTGGGCAATCAATTCCTTTCCAACATCCGTGAAGTGGATGCCATCGTACATGTGGTACGCTGCTTTGAAGACGCAAATGTCATTCACGTAGATGGCAGCATTGACCCACTTCGTGATATTGAAACCATTAATCTGGAACTTATTTTTTCTGATATTGAGATTTTGGAGCGCCGCATTGCAAAGACGTCCAGAGGATCAAAAAATGATAAGACATTGGCAAAAGAATTATCTCTGCTAAACCGCATCAAAGAACATCTGGAGGCAGGAAAGCTTGCCAAAAGTTTTTCCACGGAAGATGAAGAGGAGCTTTTATGGCTCTCTGGCTATAACCTTCTCACGGCAAAGCCTGTTATATTTGCTGCAAATGTGAAGGAGGACGAGCTTTCTGAGGATGGCGCGTCAAATCCTTATGTCGCCGCTGTGCAAAAGTTTGCCGCGGAGGAAGGAAGCGAGGTATTTGTGATCTGTGCTCAGATTGAACAGGAGATCGCTGAGCTTGACGAAGATGAAAAAATTATGTTCCTTCAAGAGCTTGGGCTTTCTGAATCTGGTCTTGATAAGCTTATCGCTGCAAGCTATCGACTCTTGGGACTTATCAGTTATCTAACGGCTGGGAAACAGGAAACGCGCGCGTGGACCATTCGAACAGGCACTAAGGCACCACAGGCTGCTGGAAAGATTCACAGTGATTTTGAGCGCGGCTTTATTCGAGCAGAAGTTGTAAATTATCAGGATCTTCTTGACTGCGGCTCTTACTCTGCTGCAAAGGAGAAAGGATTAGTTGGACTAGAGGGAAAAGATTATGTTGTTAAGGATGGCGATGTAATTTTGTTCCGCTTTAATGTGTAGGCTGCTCTTCTGCCACCGGGTAAAAGACAAGCACCAGAGCTCCCATCGTTAAGTCTTTGCAGATGGAAGCTTTTGGTGCTTTTTGTTATCCAAAAGAATTTATTCTATTCTCCTTAAAAAAGTCTTTTTTCTTTTTTAACCCTTAGTGGCAAGATATTCTTTCATATAAATAATGCTATATAAAATCAATTACTAATTTATAACTTCCTGATAAAAATTTCCATTTTTTATATAATTTAACACTATGTCCCGATAGTCTCTCCTATTATCATGTATAGTTTGTCTGTATAATATCTCTATATCTTCTTGTTTTAAAAAAGGAATTAATATAGCAAAAACATCTATCTCATCTTCCACATAGGCCTGCACTATATACTGTTGTAGCAAGTCATAGTCCATATATTTT
>CAMUFS010000247.1 GCA_947088195.1 uncultured Clostridia bacterium | reverse complement strand
CGAACATGATTCTTCTATTATAAATAAGCGATAACTATGTTTTGGATAAAGTATAATTATATCTCATTGTCTTTTAACTATGCAAATATTTTTTTACATATTCTCCTGTATAAGAAACGGGATTTTCCGCCACCTGTTCGGGTGTTCCTTCTGCAATCACAGTTCCTCCGCGTTCTCCCCCTTCTGGTCCTATATCAATAATATAATCCGCCGTCTTTATCACATCTAGATTATGCTCAATCACTACCACCGTATTTCCGCCGTCCGACAGCCTGCGAAGAATCTCTATCAGTTTATGAACATCCGCAAAATGTAGTCCTGTAGTTGGTTCATCCAAAATATAGATGGTTTTTCCTGTCCCTCTTCGACTTAGCTCCGTCGCTAATTTAATTCTCTGCGCCTCTCCTCCTGAGAGTGTAGTGGATGGCTGCCCCAATTTAATATAAGAAAGTCCCACATCATTTAAAGTCTCTATTTTTCTGTGGATGCTTGGCACATTCTCGAAAAATTTCAGTGCCTCCTCCACAGTCATTTCCAGCACATCATAGATGGTTTTTCCTTTATAGCGGACCTCCAATGTCTCCCTATTATAGCGCTTTCCGCCACAAACCTCACAGGGTACATAGACATCAGGCAGAAAATGCATCTCGATCTTTATAATCCCATCGCCGCTGCACGCTTCGCAGCGTCCTCCCTTAATGTTAAAGCTAAACCGCCCTTTCTGATAGCCTCTTGCCTTTGCGTCTGATGTCGCTGCAAATAGATCTCGGATCATATCAAATACACCTGTGTAGGTTGCGGGATTGGAGCGCGGTGTTCTTCCAATGGGAGATTGATCAATGTTGATTACTTTGTCAAGCTGCTCCATCCCCAGAATATCCTTGTGCGCTCCTGGTATTATTCTTGCCCGGTTTAGATCTCTTGCCAAGCGCTTATATAGAATCTCATTAATAAGGGAGCTTTTGCCGGAGCCTGATACTCCGGTCACACAGGTCATAATTCCCAGCGGAATCTTTACACTAATATTTTTTAGATTGTTTTGAGTGGCACCTTTGATTGTCAGATAGCCTGTCGGCTTTCTCCTTTCTCTTGGCACGGGAATTTTAATTTTTCCACTTAAGTAAGCTCCTGTTATGGACGCTTTATTTTTCATAATTTCTTTTGCTGTCCCTTGTGCCACGATCGTTCCACCATGTGATCCGGCTTTGGGTCCGACGTCCACAATATAATCCGCAGCAAACATAGTATCTTCGTCATGTTCTACCACAATTAAGGTATTTCCCAGATCTCTGAGATGCATCAATGTATTTAATAGCTTATCATTATCTCTTTGGTGCAATCCAATGCTGGGCTCATCCAGAATGTAAGCAACTCCTACCAGACCAGAGCCAATCTGCGTGGCTAGGCGGATTCTCTGTGCCTCTCCCCCTGACAGGCTTCCTGTCGCTCTTGCAAGTGTCAGATAATCCAATCCTACATCCATTAAAAATCCTATTCTGGCACGTATTTCCTTTAATATCTGTGCGCCTATCATCTCCTGCATCTGAGTCAGCTCAAGATTATTTAAAAATTCTTGCAGCCTTCCAATAGATAGCGATGTGATTTCATAGATATTCTTTTCTCCTACTGTGACGGCAAGCGCTCCTTTCTTTAGCCTCTGCCCGCCGCAGGTGCGGCAAGGTGTCACTTTCATAAAGGATTCGTATTCCGCTTTTATGGACTCGGAGCCAGTCTCACGATAACGGCGCTCTACATTCTTTATCAGTCCCTCAAATGCAACATCATAGGTGCCTTCTCCGCGCTGTCCTTTATAATAAACCTTAACGGAATGTCCATCTGTTCCATTTAAAAGAATCTTTTTTACATTCTCAGGATACTCCTCAAATGGTGTGCTTAAATCAAAATTGTATTCCTTTGCCAACGCATTTAAGATAGCTCTGGAATAGCTGCCCTGATCGGTGCTTGACTGCCATCCCGTCACCACAATCGCCCCCTCTTCAATACTTAATGAGCGATCTGGTATCATGAGCTCTTCGTCAAACTCCATCTTATATCCCAATCCATAGCAGTCTGGACATGCGCCAAATGGATTGTTAAAAGAAAAACTTCTCGGCTCAATCTCATCTATGCTAATCCCGCAATCTGGACAGGAGAAGCTCTGACTAAAATTCACAGATGCTCCATCCGCCACATCCACTATCATAAGCCCGTCTGAGAGTGCCATCACATTTTCTATAGAATCGGTAAGGCGCTTCTCAATCCCCTGTTTCACCACCAGACGATCCACCACTATCTCAATATTATGTTTTATATTTTTGTCCAGCTTAATCTCCTCGAAAAGCTCATACATATTGCCGTCCACACGAACTCTGACATAGCCGCTTTTTCTTGCATTTTCCAAAACCTTGGCGTGCTCGCCTTTTCTTCCACGGACCACTGGTGCCAAAAGCTGAATCTTTGTTCTCTCAGGCATAGAAAGTATCTGATCTACCATCTCATCAATAGTCTGCTTGCGTATCTCTCTGCCGCATTTGGGACAATGCGGAACACCGATCCTTGCATATAACAGACGAAAATAATCATAGATCTCCGTCACTGTGCCCACGGTGGAGCGAGGATTTCGGTTAGTTGATTTCTGATCAATGGAAATTGCAGGAGGAAGACCATCAATGCTCTCCACATCTGGCTTTTCCATTTGCCCAAGAAACTGTCTTGCGTAGGAAGAAAGGGATTCCATATATCTTCTCTGCCCTTCCGCATAGATTGTATCAAATGCCAGAGAAGATTTTCCTGAACCACTCAGACCTGTCAGCACTACAAATTGATCTCTTGGAATATCCACATCAACATTTTTTAGATTATGCTCGTTTGCACCCCTAATTTTAATATATTTAATTTCCCTCTTTTTCTGTGCCATCTAAAAACCGTACCTTTCTGCCTGTTTTATTCTAATCTTCTAATTCCGCAAGATGCTTTTTTAACTCCACCATCTCATCTCGAAGCTGTGCCGCCATCTCAAAATTGAGCTCTGCTGCTGCCTGATGCATCTTCTTTGACACTTCACTTATCAGCTTCTCAAGCTCCTTTATATCCATGGATTCCAGATCCTTATCAAGCCTCTTATCAATCACCTCCGCTGCCTTGGAAATGCTGATAAGATCCCTTACTGCCTTCTTTATAGTAGTAGGCGTAATGCCATGCTCCTCATTGTATTTCTGCTGAAGCTGACGCCGGCGCTGTGTTTCCTCCACCGCCGCTCTCATGGAATCTGTCACATTATCGGCATACATAATCACATGCCCGTCCACATTTCTCGCGGCACGTCCTATCGTCTGAATCAGTGAGGTCTCAGAGCGCAAAAAGCCCTCTTTATCCGCATCTAAGATTGCGACCAAAGTGATCTCTGGGATATCTAATCCTTCTCGAAGCAGATTGATCCCAACCAAAACATCAAACACATCCAGTCTCATATCTCGGATAATCTGCGAGCGTTCTAGTGTATCAATATCAGAGTGGAGATATTTTACCCGGATTCCCACCTCTCTCATATAATCCGTTAAATCCTCTGCCATTCTCTTAGTCAGAGTGGTGACAAGAACCTTATTTTTCTTTTCTACCTCTTTGTTAATCTCCGCTATTAGATCGTCAATCTGCCCTTCCACTGGACGCACAGAGATCTCTGGATCAAGCAAGCCTGTCGGACGAATAATCTGTTCTGTGCGAAATAGCTCATGCATTTTCTCATATTCTGATGGTGTTGCTGACACAAATAGCATTTGATTAATCTTGGACTCAAACTCTCCAAAATTCAAAGGACGATTGTCCTTTGCCGAGGGAAGCCGAAATCCATACTCCACCAACGTCGTTTTTCTCGACTGATCCCCCGCATACATACCGCGCACCTGAGGAATTGTAATATGTGACTCATCCACAATAATCAGATAATCCTCTGGGAAGAAATCCATAAGTGTATATGGTGTCTGCCCCGGCTCCAAACCATTTAAATGTCTGGAATAATTCTCAATACCAGAGCAAAAACCTGTTTCTCTAAGCATCTCAATATCAAAATTCGTTCTTTCTGAGATCCTCTGTGCCTCCAAAAGCTTGTCCTCACTCTTAAAATATTGTATGCGCTCCTTAAGCTCTGCACTGATAGCCTGAATCGCTGGCTCCATCGCTGTGGGGTCCACTACATAGTGAGAGGCAGGATAGATATAGGCATGCTCCAATATATATTTGATCTCCCCTGTCACGACGTTTACCTCCGTGATTCGATCAATCTCATCTCCAAAAAACTCCACACGGATCGCCGTATCACTCGCGGAGGGCAGAAAGATCTCAAGCACATCCCCTCTCACCCGAAAGGTCCCCCGCTTAAAATCCATATCATTCCTTGTATATTGTATCTCAATTAATTTTGCTATAATCTCATCTCTATCACGAACCATTCCCGGCCGCAGAGAGATTGTCATATTCTGATAAAATTCAGGATTACCAATTCCATAGATACATGAAACACTCGCCACTACAATCACATCTCGCCTCTCTGCGAGCGCTGAGGTGGCAGAATGACGAAGCTTATCAATCTCATCATTTATCGAAGAATCCTTCTCAATATACGTATCCGTAGAAGGAACATACGCCTCTGGCTGATAGTAATCATAATAGGACACAAAATACTCTACCGCATTTTCTGGGAAATATTCCTTGAACTCACCATAAAGCTGAGCCGCTAATGTCTTATTGTGTGCTATTACCAAAGTCGGCTTGTT
>CAMUFS010000246.1 GCA_947088195.1 uncultured Clostridia bacterium | reverse complement strand
GTTATGGGGATAAGCTTTATTATTCACCAGATAGAAATTATAAATTTCAGTATTGCTGTGATTTATCGAAGTATTCTGGGGGCTATTATTATTCAGAAGTAATTTCAATTCAGGGAAAGAATTATGTATGTCCCACCAATGCACAGGATATTTTGGTAGTCAGTCAAAAGGGAGTGGAAAGGCGGATTCCATTATATCCTTATATTGAGCAGAAAAGAGCGTTTTGTGGAGCTATCAGTGAAAGAGAGTATCTATTTTTAATTCCTGATAATTATCCGGCAGTTGTAAGATATAACACAAAAAATGGAGAAATACGATATTTTGACAAGAATATTTCTGTATTTCAAGATGTGGTAAATGGAGAAAAGCGGATAGGGGGATTTTGTATTCATAAGTATTTTCTTTTCCTTTCCTCTCCATCAGGAAATTATGCTCTAGCCATCCATGTGGAATCTGGGGAAGAGCAGGTGCTTGGGATTCAAACAGAGAGCGATGGTGGGGGCATAAGGTTGATTTCGGATGGTACTTCTATATGGCGTCTGCCATTTACTGGAAGTGTGGTGATTCAGTGGGACCCCTATACAGGAAGAGTGACAGAATATTCCAAGATGCCAGAGACACTGCAGGGAGAGAATACATTTCTTGGTTATTCAGCTATGGAAAAGCTGTTTAGCTATGCTGCATTTTATAAGGAGTATGTGTATCTATCACCGGGCTGGGCAAATATGTTTGTGAGAATTAACAAGAAAACAGGAGAGATAACGGAATGGAAACCATCCTTTAAGCTTCCAGAGGAAAAAAAGAGTAGTTATTATGTTTCATGGGGAAAAGGGTATTTTGTCCATGCATCGGGAAGCTATGGAGGGAAAGGAAGCCTGTTTTTTTCAAATTTAGAGAGAACGTTATATGATATCAATTTGGAGACAGGTGAGAGCAGAGAGATAGAAATAGAGTTTCAATTCGAGGAATTGAAACAGCATGAACCGGGTTTTTGTGAGGTTTCGGATTGGCTATCCTATGCCTGTGAGGAAAATGCCTTCAATACTTTGTCTGATTTTTTAGATGGGACTGTCACAGGAAATGCTTTTGATAAAGAAAGACAAATAAGAGCTTATGGACAGATAGCGGCAAACAGTGATGGGACAAGTGGACAGAAAATATATCAGTTTGTATGTGGAAAAATATAATTGCGAAGGAGAAAGGGAGAATGAGGAAAGTAATTACATATGGTACCTTTGATCTTTTCCATGAGGGGCACTACAGGCTGTTAGAGAGAGCAAGAAATCTGGGAGATTACTTGATTGTGGGAGTGACCACCGAAGCCTATGACAGGGCAAGAGGAAAGTTAAATGTGATGGATTCTTTGGTGACACGGATAGAAAATGTGAGAAAGACAGGTTTTGCCGATGAGATAATAATTGAGGAGGCACTGGGGCAGAAATTCAGCGATATAAAGAAATATCAGATTGATGTATTTACGGTGGGTTCAGATTGGACAGGAGAATTTGATTATCTTGGGGATTATTGTAAAGTGGTATATTTGGAAAGGACCAAAAATATTTCCAGCACAATGTTGAGGGAACAGAAGAAGCGAATCCAGCGGATTGGAATAATAGGAACAGGTCGGATAGCGGAGCGCTTTATCCCAGAGGCAAAGCTGGTGAGTGGAGTAAGCACGCAGGGAGTATATAATCCTCATATAGAGAGTGCGGAGAAATTTGCAGATAGATGGCAGATTGATGCCTATGGGGAGCTGGAAGAGTTTTATCAGGCAGTGGATATTGTGTATATTGCCTCTCCCCATGAGACGCATTATGGTTATATAAAATCGGCATTGGAACATGGAAAGCATGTACTATGTGAAAAGCCAATGGTACTACAAAAGAGACAGGCAGAAGAGTTGTTTTGTTGTGCGAAGGAGAATCACTGCATTTTGTTAGAGGGAATAAAGACAGCATATTGTCCGGGATTTAGTAAGTTACTGGGAATTGCTTGTAGTGGAACGATTGGGAGTATAAGAAATGTGGAGGCCTGCTTTACGAAACTAGAGCAGGAAGACAACAGAGAGCTGACAGATACCCACTATGGAGGAAGCTTTACGGAATTAGGGAGCTATGTAATGCTGCCTATTTTAAAATTAATGGGAAGTGAGATAGAAGAAATACGATTTGACTGTATTCGAGAGAAAAATGGATTAGATATATTTACAAGAGCAGCGCTTCGCTATTCAACAGGAATAGCAACAGCGACATGTGGATTAGGAGTAAAGTCTGAAGGAAGGCTATTAGTATCAGGGACAAAGGGATATATTGTGGCAGAGGCTCCATGGTGGAAAACCACTTATTTTGAGGTACATTATGAGAATGCCAAGGAAGTAGAGAAATATACAGAGAGATTTTTGGGGGATGGTCTTCGATATGAGATCAGTGATTTTTTGTCAATGATAAATGGAAGTAACAGCAATGAGTTTAAATTGACACGGGGAGACTCAGTGGCAATGGCGGAGATGATGGAGAGGTTTATGAAAATGGAGAAGAGAAACGAATGAAAATATGGGCACATAGAGGATGCAGCCAGAGGTATCCAGAAAATACGATGTTAGCCTTTGAGAAAGCTGGGGAGATAAAAGGGCTGGAAGGAATTGAGTTAGATATTCAGCTAACCAGAGATGGCAGGATGGTGGTGATCCATGATGAGAGGGTGGATCGGACAACAGATGGAATAGGATATGTGAGGGAATATAGACTGAAAGAATTAAGAAAACAAAAAATTGATGTAGGAGCTGGGAAAAGTGAGGTTGTGCCAACCATAGAAGAAGTGTTGGATCTGTTGGAAAATAAAATAAAAAAAGGGTTAAAGCTTAATATTGAGTTGAAAAATAGTGTATATCCCTACAAAGGAATGGAAGAGAAGATAGTAGAACTAATAGGGAAAAGAGGAGTGGAAGAGAGTATCGTATATTCCTCTTTTTATGGAGCATCGTTGGAAAGAATACGAAAAATGGTTCCAAAAGCTGCAATAGGGATATTGGATCAGAAGATATCTGATTGCTTGTATAAAGTAAAGGGAGGATGTGGGGCAGATGCACTGCATCCCTATTGGAAAGAGATAGATATGCCAAGAGAGCAGATAGAAAAGTATCCAGTGAGAGCATGGTTTAGAGGACATTTGTATCCTGAGAAGCCAACAGGGGCAGTGCTTGATTTAGAGGAATTGGAGAGAAAAGGAATTACAGATGTTTTTTTAAATGAGCCAGAGAGATATCTAAGTTAAAAAAGCTGTAAATCGCCTGCATCAAATATAATGTAAATTTGCATTATGAGAGGTTAAGATGAGTGATAAGAAAAGTTTAATAACAGAAACTGTTCGGAAAGGATATCCTATTACAGATAAAGAACTTCGACAGATTCAGATGATACAAGTGGAAATGATCAGTGAGGTTGACCGGATTTGTAAAAAGTGTAATATCCATTATTGTATTTCTGCGGGGACACAATTAGGTGCAATACGACATAAAGGTTTTATCCCATGGGATGATGATGCAGATATTGCATTTTTACGTTCCGAATATGAAAAGTTTCGTAAGGCTTGTGAAACGGAATTGGATAAGGAAAGATTTTATTTTCAGGATTACAGAAATACATATGGTTATCGCTGGGGATATGGAAAAATTCGGCGTAAAGGAACGGAATTTATTCGTTTAAATCAGGAGCATATGCCATATGAGCAGGGGATTTTTATAGATATTATGCCATATGATAATGTTCCAGATGCTTTTATATTAAGAAAAATACACAATGTGATATGTTTTGTTTATAGAAAATGTTTTTGGGCGCCAGTAGGGCAGATGCAGAGTTCAGGAATAGAAAAATGGTTTTATCAGTGGATGGCAAAAATTCCTGATAAGAAACTTTATCATTCTTTTGATAAATTTTATTCCAAGTGCAATAAGAAAAAAACTAAGCGTATTCGGATCTATGGTTTGCCAGTTCCGGGAAAGGAAAATGGATATTTAAGAACCTGTTTTACAAAACTTATTCCAACTAAATTTGAGCATATAGAGGTGATGGGAATGAAGAATTATGATGCATATCTCTCTTATAAATATGGAAATTATATGGAGCTTCCACCAATGGAAAAAAGAAAGGTTCATCCGGTATCGAGATTAAAGCTATGAATAAAAAAATAATAGGATTTACAGCGGGAACATTTGATATGTTTCATATTGGTCATTTAAATTTAATAAAAAATGCAAAGGCAAGATGTGATTATCTGATAGTAGGAGTAAATTCAGATGAGCTGGTGCTAGAGTATAAAAATAAAGTGGCGATTGTATCTTTGTCGGAAAGAATGGAAATTGTTCGATCTTTAAAATATGTGGATGAAGTCATGAGAATTGATTCCTTGGATAAGAGGATCTCATGGAAAGAAAAACATTATGATATTTTATTTATAGGAGATGATTGGAAAGGTAATCCAAGATGGGAGGCGACCAAGGAGGAAATGTTACAATATGGCGTAAAAACTATATTTCTTCCTCATACACAAGGGACGACGTCAACCATGCTGCGAGAAAAATTAATTGAATATTAGTGGTAAGAAATGCAATTTCATTATATTAAAGGAAGGAAAAAATATGGATTCTAAAATGATATATTTAGATTGTGATCAATGTATTCAATTATTTTCGAAACAGGAAGTGTACATATTTGGAACAGGAATTGATGCGGAACAGCTTATAAAGCAATTAGCAGAATTTATTGAAATTATAGC
>CAMUFS010000245.1 GCA_947088195.1 uncultured Clostridia bacterium | reverse complement strand
AAAAAGGGTTTTTGTATATAAAATATGTTGTGCTTGTCGTTTTTGTTTTGGTTCTTCCCGTGGTGGCAACCAATTATATGGGAATGGGAAAGCCAGCTTTTTGCCAATATATCTGTCCAGCAGGTACCTTGGAGGGCGGTATACCGCTACTTAGTACACATGCAGAGCTAAGACAGACGATCGGATCGCTTTTTTCTCTGAAAATGGCCATACTGATCTTGACGATAGTTGGTTGTATTGTGGTGTATCGCTTTTTTTGCAGAACCATGTGCCCGCTTGGTGCTATTTATGGATTAATGAATAAGATTAGTATATATCATCTGGAGATAGACAAAAATAAATGCGTGAATTGCGGAAAATGTAAGCAAGTGTGTAAGATGGAGGTTGATCCAGTAAAAACGCCTAATTCTGCGGAATGTATTCGGTGTGGGGCATGTGTCAGTGCCTGTCCAAAGGAAGCAATAAATATGGGATTTTGTAAGAAAGAGAAAACAGATTTTAACACTGCTGCTGTGCCAAATTATAGGGATAGAAATAATATGTAATGTATAGAATGGTTCGCTCAACGAATTGCCTGTAGTTCCCTGAGCGAACCATTTTGAATATGATTCAAAAACGCAAAAAATAAAGTAAATTTAGCTATGCGGATCGTGTGTATTTTAAGATAAATGTTGACAATTATCTACAATTTCCGCCATTGCCAGAACAACCATGCTTATCCTCTCCACAATGATGTTCTCCACAGGAGTGCTCTTCTCCATGATGATCGCAGTGTACATTGGGATTATATCCAAGTTTTCCTTCCAGATAGTCATTTATCGCCTGATCTGCACTGCCAAAGACACCACCATATAACTGAATGCCTGCTTCTGCCAACGCTGCCTGTGCACCTTGGCCAATTCCTCCACAGATAACAATATCAATACCTGCATTGTGTAAGAAACCAGACAATGCGCCATGCCTCTGTCCATTTGTGTCAACAACCTCTTCTTTTACAATCTTTCCATCTTCAATGTCATAAAACTTAAACTGCTCAGTATGGCCAAAATGCTGAAAGACCTCCCCATTTTCATACGTAACTGCAATTTTCATACGATGGCTCCTTTCTGTTTTTAATTTATTATATCTCATATTTTCTGATATATCTATAATTTTTAAGATGGATGTGATAGATTTTGTTTGGTATCGAGTGGTGTGAGGTTTTAAAGATGAGAAGTAGCCCCAATTTTAGCTTATTTTTTTTCAGGTTAGGAAAAAAGGGCTGTATTAACTCTAAAATATGTGGTATAATTGGGAGCGGTAAAATCATATGAGAGGAGAAAGGCATTATGAAATCATATTTGACTATGAGTCAAGAGGAGCTTTTAACCTTAAAAGCGGAGTTAGAAAAACAGTTTAAAACAGAAGAAGCGAAGGGGCTTTCTCTTAATATGGCAAGAGGCAAGCCGGGTGCTTCCCAGCTCGCTATATCGATGCCAATGCTCGATGTGATCAATGGGGAGTCGGATATGAATACCCTTCTGGGGAATGATACTAGAAATTATGGTGACTGGGATGGAATCGGCGAGTGCAGACGACTGATGGCAAATATGCTTGAGGTAAAGAAGGATAATGTGATTGTCTGTGGTAATTCCAGTCTAAATATTATGTATGACACAGTGATCCGCTCTATGGTGATGGGGGTCAATGGTTCTACACCGTGGTGTAAGTTGGATAAAGTGAAATTTTTATGTCCAGTTCCGGGCTACGACAGGCATTTTAAGATTACGGAAATGTTTGGCATAGAGATGATTAATGTTCCTCTAGGAGAAGATGGACCGGATATGGATATGGTAGAGGAATATGTAAACAATGATGAAGCTGTCAAAGGTATCTGGTGTGTGCCAAAGTATTCTAATCCCACTGGAATCACATATTCAGATGAAGTGGTAAGGCGCTTTGCAAATCTGAAGCCGAAGGCGGAGGATTTTCGTATTTTTTGGGATAATGCATATTGTATTCATCATATCTATGATGATATTCAGGATAAAATATTAAATATTTTGGAGGAGTGCGAAAAGGCAGGCAATCCAAATATGGTCTATGTATTTGGCTCTACATCAAAGGTAAGCTTTCCGGGCTCTGGCGTGTCCGCGATTGCCACATCTCTGGAAAATATGGAGTATATTAAACAGTTTATGACAACGCAGATTATCGGACATGATAAGATAAATCAGCTTCGCCATGTTAGGTTTTTTAAGGATATTGATGGGCTTAATGCACATATGAAGAAACATGCCAAGCTGCTTCGCCCGAAATTTGAGGCTGTGCTGACTATTTTGGAGGAGGAGCTTACCGGGCTTGAGATCGGAAGCTGGACGAAGCCAAGAGGTGGATATTTTATCTCTTTTGATGCAATGCCGGGCTGTGCAAAGAACATTGTCGCAAAGTGCAAGGAGCTTGGTCTGGTGCTGACAGGTGCAGGTGCGACTTATCCATATGGAAAGGACCCTAAGGATTCTAATATCCGCATTGCCCCTTCTTTCCCAACGCCAGAGGAGATGGCAGAGGCGACAAGAATGTTTGTGCTTTGTGTAAAGCTTGCATCGATAGAGAAGTTGTTAGGCCAAAAAGCATAGAGTGTGAAAGTATTTTTTTAAAATTTGATGTGGGAGAGGTATGGGTGAGTATTAAAATGCCGCCGATTGAGAAGATTCATGAGGCATATGGAGCGATTGTAGATGACCGCATCACTCTTATGGAGGGAAAGGCAGAGGTGGTCTCTTCTGATTTATCAAAAAAATATATAATCACATGGAAGGATGATGTCTACACATCCAATGACAATTCCTCCTACTGGAACGGTTATCCGGGCTATCCAATTCTCGCTGTGCTGATGCTGCAGGGAAAATTGTCTCTTAACAGGGAAGTAGCAGAGTGCTTTAAGGGGATCCAATGGAAGAAACGCAATGTTGAGCATAAAAATAAGTATGCAGAAGTTGTGAAAGAAATAATGGAGGAATTTGCAGCGGCGGGGATAGATTGTGAAAAAATGCAAACGGAGATTGAAAAAGTCTATAAAGAAATAGAACAACTCACAATAACCGTAAAGCGGGGCTCACTCCGGCCGCCAAAGTAAGGAATTATATGGGCAAACCGAAGGTATTAGTATGAATCAATATTGTGTGTATCTTTTGTCAAGAAATAATGCTGTTTATTCAAAATGAAAATTAATAGTATAATATTGAAATAAGGCTACCGCAATTCCATTGTCTAAAGCAGTGGGATTGCGGTAGTTTTATGCACATGGGCACCCAAAGGAGTATTGTCAGCGAGCGAGTAGGTGAGAAAAGCATCCTCTACTTGATTTTTAAATAAATTTTCCATTTATTATCCTATACAAAAACTTAATCAATTTCATTCAAAAAATGAAATATTTTGATTGACTTTGAATGAAATTGAGTGTATAATAAGAAAACAAGATAAGACGGGAGGGAATGAGATGATTTATACGGTTACTTTTAATCCATCACTGGACTATATCGTTTCGGTAGAGGATTTTAAGCTGGGGTTGACTAATCGGACTAATACAGAGCTGATGCTTCCGGGGGGAAAAGGACTTAATGTCTCGATGGTTTTGAGCAATCTGGGAATTGCGAATACAGCGTTTGGCTATGTGGCTGGTTTTACAGGAGATGAGATTGTAAGACAGATTGAAAAGAGAGGGGTAAAATCAGAATTTATTTGTGTTAGCAGCGGAATATCCAGAATTAATGTAAAGCTTAAGTCCATTGATGGGACGGAGATCAATGGCT
Organism: uncultured Clostridia bacterium; assembly: GCA_947088195.1. Lineage (GTDB taxonomy): Bacteria > Bacillota > Clostridia > Lachnospirales > Lachnospiraceae > RGIG8607. The sequence continues at coordinate 997 of CAMUFS010000245.1, read as the reverse complement.
GTGGTCCTGCAATTTGTGTGAATGAAATTGACCGACTTAAGGAAAAGCTTGATGTTCTTTCCAAGGGAGATGTTTTAGTGCTTGCGGGGAGTATTCCCAATTCTATGCCTGATACGATATACAGCCAGCTTATGGAGAAGCTTGAGGGGCGTGGCGTGGTGTTTGTGGTGGATGCGACAAGAGAGCTGCTTTTGTCTGTGTTAAAGTATCATCCCTTCCTAATTAAGCCGAATCATCATGAGCTTGGCGATATTTTTGGCGTGCAGCTTGGCACAAGGGAGGAAGTAATTCCTTATGCGGGGAAGCTAAGGGAGATGGGAGCGCAGAATGTGTTGGTATCTATGGCAGGAAAAGGGGCTGTTTTGGTAGCGGCAGATGGTTCTGTGTATGAGACAGAGGCTCCAAAGGGAGAGCTAAAAAACGGCGTAGGGGCAGGAGATTCTATGGTGGCAGGTTTTCTGGCAGGATGGATGGAAAAGAAAAATTATCAACACGCATTTTATATGGGGGTGGCGGCTGGAAGTGCAAGTGCATTTTCGGAACAGCTTGCAACTAGGGAAGAGGTAACGGAGATCTATCAACAGATAGTGCATGGATAGGAGGAGAGGGTATGAGAATTACAGAATTGTTGGATAAGAGAAGTATTTCTCTTACAGGAGCGCCAAAGACAAAGCAGGAGGCGTTGGATCAGGTGATTGATCTTATGATAAAGAGCGGTAAGATCAATGACGAGGAGGCTTATAGAAAGCAGGTGTATGCCAGAGAGGAAGAAAGCACAACGGGCATCGGCGAGGGAATTGCTATTCCTCATGGAAAGTGTGCCGCAGTGAGCAGACCGGGACTGGCTGCAATGGTAGTAAAAGAGGGAGTGGATTTTGAGTCTCTTGATGGTGAGCCTGTCACTTTGATTTTTTTGATTGCAGCGCCAAATACAAAGGATAATGTTCATCTGGATGTGCTGAGTAAGTTGTCTGTGCTTATGATGGACGAAGAGTTT
>CAMUFS010000244.1 GCA_947088195.1 uncultured Clostridia bacterium | reverse complement strand
AATAACCTTATCATGCAAAAGGGCCTCAAACTTATCCTGTCTATCTTGTGCAAAAAGACCCTCTATCTTAGGAAAAATAGCGCTGCTGGAAATCTGCTCTGGGACAATCGTACTATCTCCCTGCAATTTCATTATATAATACATTACATCCCATGGACAATATAACTCATTTTTTCCAATGATATAACCACCATACCATTTTTTCATTAGCTCTGACTGACCGATCCATCCACTATCTATAAAAAGCTGTGTCACCTCAAATTTTGTAAAACCAAAGCTATCAGAAAAATCATTCTCCAGCACGGAATACGAACTGCAATTCTTTGCCCCATAACAAAAGCTCATCGGTGAGAACAACAAGCATCCACTTATAACAGCGAATTTTAATGTTTTATCCTCCTGCAAGGCTGTGTTAAACATACCATTTATCACATCAAGCATCTCTTCCTCGTATCCTTGTTTTTTAGCACAGACAATAGGGGTATCATATGCATCCAGCAGAAGAATAACTGGTTTATTATAATATTGGTAAAGCATTTCCATTAACAGGGAAAACGCTCCTTTTAATTCTGCTTCACTCTCTTCCATATTTAACAATCGTAAAAAATAATCGATCGCAGAAGAATCATTTTTTTCACTGTCCTTCAAAAATAAAAACTTTCTGCAAAGTCTGGAAATCTCTAGCTTAAGCATACCATAAGCGGATGCAAAATCTCGACACTCTATGTTCTTAAAGGAAAAGAAAATGGTGGGATATTGATTCATCCATTCTGCACAAAGCTCTGCTTCTTCCATAATTGCAAGACCTTTAAATATTTCTTTGTTATCTTTTCTAATATCAAAAAAACTTTCCATCATGCTCAAGGTAAGTGTTTTGCCAAAATGATGTGGTCTTGTAAAAAGTATAGGTTTATATGGCAAAGTTTTGAGCAATTTGGAGAGCATCGGTGTTTTGTCGACGTAATATCCACCAAGACGGCGCAGTTTTTCAAAATTATCTACGCCAATAGGCATTATAGGCTGTTCCATACATTATATTTCGTTACTGAAAACTTATCTTTAAAATTTATTTTTAGCTTTTCACAATGCTGCTTGTTTTACAGTAACATTCTCCTTTCTTATTTTCTGAATTTTACGCTAATTATGCCATCTTTAATATATTTAGTCAAAGTTGATCGAGTTATGTAAAGTAACTGCAATACATCACAAGATTTCATATAACTCACACTCCTTTCCCTATGTTATAATATGATTTATAAAAAATATCAAGTATTTTTTATAATTTTAATTAGAGAAGTATGATGTAAATAAAATGTGTCAAGTAACAACATATCTAGCATAATAGAAAGAACAGCAGAGCCAAATCTCCTTTAAAAATGTTCTATGCAATGCCAGAGTTATCTATAGACTGTTCTATGTTTTTACTACGTTTACCTTATATGCTTCCCATGGCTCTGGAATCTCCAGTTTGTCTATCATTCTTTCAAGCACATTTTCTGGAATATATCGCTCTCTTTTTTGATTTCTCTCATATAATTCCTTGTAGGCTGCCTCCACATAGATAATCTGCACCCGCGCTCCATAATCGGCGAAAAATCTTACCAGCTTTTGTCTGGTATCTTGTATTAAATTGGTTCCATTCCAGATAAATGCTTCCTTTTTACGAAGTAATTTTCTTGCGCGTTCCATAGCAATATGTATTACCTTATCGCTCTTTTTTGATGGTGAAATCTTAAATTCCTCTCGAATTTCATCCAGTGAAATCACTGCGCGCCCCTCTCTATTTTGGGCAATCCAAGTATCCTTTCCAGAAAGAGGCAGCCCCGCCATTAATAGTACATCAAATTCTGTCTTATCAAATAATTCTGCTCCCTGCCATAGATCTGACTTTCTAAAATATTGAAATTTTGTATAAGGTCCTGAAAAAACATACGGCTTCTCCCATATTCCTAATTCCTTGGCATAGTCTGCAAATAGTTCTACATGTTCTAAAAGCTGCTCCTTGCTTACTCCTTCTCTTCCCTCTACATCTGCTCTTGAAAGTATATATAATAAATGCAATGGTACACTTTCAGCAGCCTTTATCATGTCAAATTCTGGTCTGCGTTTGGAAAAAAACCACACTGGCAACCCATGATAGCGTATTAGCTTTGCTGTTGTCTCCCTCTCTTCCCATGTTAGCCCAAGCTTATCAGCCTCCCGATATGCAAATCTTCGAAACTCCTGTTCCCCGATAATAGCATGTTTTGGTGAAGTCCAAACTCCATTCTCAAGCCTCGTACAAATTGCCTTACCAATATCGTGAAACATTGCTGATAAAAATAAAAGTTCCTGCTGCCTTTTCTCAAGCTTCTGCCAATCTGGATACAACACAAGCTTCTGACATACCATTTTGGTATGTCTGTATACATCTCCTTCTGCATGATACTCTGGATTTTGCAAAACTTCTCTCAGCCCACTAAGCTTGGGATAGATCTCACTAATCTTATCAAAAGAAAAATTATATTCTCTAATCTCTCTAAAAATTCCTCTATCCCGCTCCGAAATCATTATTTTCTCCTTTACTATTGAGGTAATTCTGCCTTGCTTTAAAAATATCTATATATTTCACATCTCAAACAGATCTATCCCTTCTGCCAACTTATTTGCAACAATCGGCCTGCTCGCCCAATGACTCTCTGAATCAAGAATTGTATTTAAAAAGGAGCCTCTCACAAATTTTAAGCGATCGATCACATAATCTCCCTCTTCTACCTTAATATAGATTCCCTCCATCGTTCCAGTCAAATCTGTCTGTTGTATTGTAATTTCAGGATTTACTCCGCTTTTATTGCACTGTTTTATCAAGCTTTGTCTTGGTTCCTTGGATATAAAAAGACTTGGACCAAGCCATTTTTGAATCTCCTTCACACTGTGATAATAGCCCTCTGTCAGCACACGAACAGAGCAAATAAAGGGGGCCTTGCGCAGAATCTCTCTTCGTTTTTTGGTAGAAAAAAATTTGCCCTCCACCTTGTCAAAAATATCAAACTCCATAAAATAATGCGGCAGCTTATCATAAAATACTGTATGCTTCGCATACAGCCATTCCCCATACATCACATATCTCTCACCTAAAAGCTGCCCAAGCTGTTCCTCATAACAGCCTGCCCAAAGCTTAAACAGGTCAAACTGCCGCTCCCCATAGCCTCCATTTAAAAAATGTCCTCTGCTCTGTAAGTACATTTTTCCATCTGTGCCAAAGCTAATGCCGCAGTTTGCCCCATCCACTTTCTCCTCAAGAACCAAAAACTTTCCTTCAAGCTCTGTAAATTTAACATTCTTCAGATCCTCATCCCCCACCTGCTTTTTAGAACCCTCCAAGTGCCTTGTTCGAGGATATTTAAAAATTTGCTCCATATCTTTTCTCACCTACTCGCATGCTGAACACCCATCAGCCTTGCTGACAATATTCCTTTGGGTGCCCATGTGCATAAAAAAGCTGTGAGGAAAAATTCTCTCACAGCGCAGCTTTCTTTTATGCGGACTGAAACCGAACCTCCTCCGCAACCTGTATCAGCAAAGCTTTTGCCAAACAGGCAGGTTTTTGCAGACATAAATCGTATGTTAAGCTTCCAAAACCTTAAACTTTATCTTATAACTAAAAATAACGGAAAACGATAACAGCAACTTTAAACCTGCCCACCAAGGAGTCTTCTACGATTATATGTCTTCCGGGATGCTTCTACAGCTCAATTTCCATTGTTTTTGTATTATTCACAACATCAAGAGCTGTCTGAGCTTTTGCAAGCTCATCTGCCACCGCCGAACATTCCTTCTCAGCAACACTAATATCATAATTGGCATAACTATAATCAATCACATTAGAGGAAGCTCTGCCATATCCATCTATCTCCTCGCGCTGCTTTGGAAGCCGATCTTTCATAATAGAAAGTTTTCTTTTTCTCGCTGTAAGCTGTGGAATATATACCAACATCTGATCAATGGTCATGTCAAAACCATCCACCACCTGCTGTATATTAAAGGCGTTGATCGCATGTTTGACAACTCGAATTTTTCTATCTAGCTCAACAAGCGCTGCCTGTGTGCTCTTATAATCATATGCTGGTCTTACTGACTCTACATCTTCACCCACTGCTGCCACAAACGTACTGCTCTTTTCTTCCTTAAGCTCAAGTGCTGCTTTCTCCTCATTTAACTTTCTAAGCAGCTTTGCGGCTTCTGCAGATGTATATTTCATATTTTTCCCCTCCCATTCCCTAAAAGCTTTGCAATATTGAGTATAGTCAACCTATACCTCATCAATCGCCTTTCCAATATCATGCCTCATATATTTATTCTCAAAATCTATCCACTCAGTAGCAGCATAAGCATTTGCTCTAGCCTGTTTTAAATCTTTTCCCTTTGCTGTCACACCAAGCACTCTTCCGCCATTGGTAACAATCTCCTCACCACGAAATGCTGTGCCAGCATGAAAAACATAATATCCTTCCTTCTCATCAAACGTATTCAACCCCTTAATGGGGAACCCCTTCTCATAATGCTCTGGGTATCCGTCAGAAGCCAGCACTACACAGACAGTGGCATTATCTTCAAATTGTAAATCAATCGTATCCAAAGCTCCATCGATGCACGCTTCAAATACATCCACCAGATCATTTTTCATTCTAGGCAGCACTACCTGTGTCTCTGGGTCGCCAAAGCGGGCATTGTACTCTAAAACCTTCGGCCCTTCCTCCGTCAACATTAAACCAAAGAAGATCACTCCCTTAAACTCTCTGCCTTCCGCTCGCATCGCATCCACAGTGGGCTGATAGATATGCTCCTTACAGTATTTATCGATCTCCTCTGTATAAAATGGACTTGGGGAGAAGGTTCCCATT
>CAMUFS010000243.1 GCA_947088195.1 uncultured Clostridia bacterium | reverse complement strand
TTCTCTGCGCGGACCTCCCTCAAAAAACCTCAAAAACCCCTTACAAAAAAGTACAAATTTTTGTAAATATTTCTATAAAGAGACAGGCATGGAGGGGAAATGGAGATCTTAAAGGAGTATGTTAAGCTTGTAAGAATACATCATTACATAAAGAATTTACTTGTATTCGCAGCGCTTGGATGCAGTGGTCAGTTGTTCTATGTAGATAAGTTTATGGCAGCTTTGTTAGGTTTTATAGCATTTTGTTTGGCATCTTCTGTTGTTTATATTATCAATGATATTAGGGATAGGGAAAAGGATCGCTTTCATCCAACAAAATGTAATCGTCCCATTGCTTCAGGCAAAATTTCTTCTAAAAGTGCATGGATTCTTGGAGCAGCGTTGCTTTTCGTGTCGATTTTTTGTAATAGCATGGTATTTCATCCAAGTTCCAGTATTTTGTTAGCATTGTATATGATATTGAATTTGGCATATAGCTTTGGGCTGAAAAATAAGCCATTGGTTGATGTGGCAATCTTGGCATCAGGATTTTTATTTCGTGTAATGTATGGGGCTGTTATCACAGAGGTTGAGATTTCAAATTGGCTTTATCTAACTGTGATCGTTCTGGCATTTTATTTTGGACTTGGCAAGCGCAGAAATGAATTGAAGCGGGTGTCTCCAGAGGGAGAGACAAGAAAGGTACTAAAATATTATTCCGTAGGTTTTCTCGACAAAAATATGTATATGTGTCTATCTCTTGCCAATGCTTTTTATGCACTCTGGTGCATGGATACTGGCACATCATCGCGCTATGGAGTCAGTTTGGTATTTACGGTACCCATTGTGCTTTTAATTACCATGAAATACAGCATAGATGTAGAAGGAGATTCTGATGGAGATCCTGTGGAGGTTTTGCTGCATGATCGACTGCTTTTGCTCTTGTGCTTTCTCTATTTTTCAGTGATGTTTGTGATTCTTTATTTTTAAAGGGAGATGTCAGTATGAATGTATATGATTTTGATGGAACGCTCTATAATGGGGATAGTACAATAGATTTTTATTTGTATTGTCTTCGAAAACATCCACGAATTTTTTGCTATATGTTTCGGCAGATAGGGGGACTTTTTTTGGGTATGGTAGGAAAAATAGATACTACAACAAAGAAAGAGATATTTTTTTCGTTTTTAAATGGTTTGCAGGATATTGATAAATTGGTGGAGTCTTTTTGGGATGTTCATTGGTCAAAGATTAGAAGGTGGTATTGGGACAGAAAACAAAAGACAGATCTGGTTATCTCTGCATCACCAGAATTTTTGCTTGTGCCAGTTTGCAGCCGGCTTGGTATACAGCCACCTATCGCAACTCGAATAGATCCGCAAAGTGGAGAACTGTATGGGCAGAATTGTAAGGGAAAAGAAAAGGTTATACGGTTTTTGGAACAATTTCCAGAAGAGAATATTCAAAAGTTTTATTCTGATTCAGAGACAGATGCCCCGCTGGCAGAATTGGCGAAGGCAGCTTTTTTTGTGAGGGGAGATAAGATTTTTTCTTGGACGGATCGTGCAGAGGAGATTTTATAGAGAATTTGATAAAGGAGAGAGAGAAATGATTGTTAAAAAATTTATATTAAAATATTCTGCACCAATCTTAATTGTGATGCGAATTTTAATTGCCATTTCTTTTGCGGTACTTGCTTTTTATCAGTTGCTTGAATATAAGCCATGGCATATGATAGGTACAATGATAGTGGCGAGTATTCTTGGTTTTATTTTTGTCAAAAAAACAGAAAAAGAATTTATTATATATGCTCGAACACATTTGCCTCTATTGGCGGTACAGTTCTTTCTCGTATTAATTATAATTAGGGCAATTCATCTTGAGAAAAATTGTGCTTATACAAATATGGCAATTCAGCTGTTGCCATCCCTCTCAGTTCGGCTTTTTAGGTTTCGCTGGTTGATTTTAGCAATTCCAGCTCTTTTCTATCTGCTATCATGGGTATGGAGAAAGATATTTGGTTTTATTTCTGAGTTTTGGCAGGAGATGAAAGAGTCGGAAAGAAAGCTATATCTAAGACTGACAATTTTTTCTTCTGTGGTAGTATTTATTGGATATGCAATAAATTCATGGTGGTTTTTGCAATATGACATAGTTTATTCTATAGATTCTGGTTATTGTTATAATAATTTGTTTCCGAGATTTTCATACTATGATATTCGTCATCCAGCTATTACTATGTTCACATTCCCTATCTGGTCTGTGGTTCATACCGCGCTGCAGTGGATTGTGCCATCCCAGCTTCTCACTATGTTATGTGCATCTTGCATTCAGCTAGTAAATGTACAGGCACTTTTATTGGTTGGTTTTATTATTGGGAAAATGTCAGGGAAAAAATGGACACTTATGTTATATCTGACATCCTTTGCGATATTATTGTTTACAATGTATTTTGAAAAATATCAAATTGCTGTATTGCTGTTGGTTTTGTATGCTTATCAGACATCCAGAAATAAAGATGCAAGTACAAATCTGGTTCTTGCTACTGGAGCCATGCCAACCAGTGCATTTCTCTACATTACAGAAGTATTTCTAAAAAAGCCAAGAAAAGATAAACGAAAACAATTATTGAAAACGTTTATTATTGGTATATCCATACTAATATGTACAGGGCGTATCCGTCTGCTCAATGTAGCAACACTTTATTTAGAAGTATCAAACATGGCAAAAACGTTCGGAATGAAGGAAATATCCATGAAAAATTGTTTCTTTTCACTAACAAAAATGATACATGGAATTTTTCTTCCACTGTCATCCACCAGAGAATCAGTATATATCTGGACAGATATTTTAGATACTCCTTCTTTGATGGGAATTATCATAATAACGGTGGCAATACTGGGCGCTTTTATAAGTTATAGAAAACCATTTATGCGGCTGTGCACTGTCTGGATGGGAATATCAATACTATTATTTGGTTTTTTTCAGTGGAGTGTACAGGAAAGTCCATTATTTAGCATTTATTTTGCATGGGCAGTTATTCCACTGTTTCAGGCAGGCTTTCAATATATAATTGAGAAATTACATTGGAAGGAACAGATTGCCTATTATTCTATTCTTGTTCCCATGTTTGTCATAAATGTTTTAAATATAATAGATATTGCCAATTTTTTAAAAAGATTATAAATAATATTTAGGCAATCCATTATATGTTATGAGCTTCAAAACAGATTACCAATTAAAAATAAGGAGTTTTATAGATGAAAAATACAAGGATGCAGATAATGCATTGGAAAAAAGATGATAAAATCAGTAGTATTCAAAAGATAGCATATTTATATCTAGCTTTACCAATCTTTATATTTTTTACATTTTGGTTAAAACCAATCTATGGTGTGATAGCTGAAATTATAATATTATATACACTAATACATATCTGGTTATGTCCAAATGTAAGAAGGGATAAGATACGATGGGAAGATTATAAAAAATGGTTATTTTGTATTTTCATTGTTTGTATTTGGGTATATTTTTCTGGAATAGGAAAGTTTGTATATCAAAATGGAGATCATGGGTATAGAAATTCTATTTTTCATACATTGGTGACAGAACATTGGCCTGTTCAGTATGAAAGTTTAGGAGAAGTAAACAGACCAGTAGCCTTTGTATATTATTTTGCATTTTGGCTGCCAGCTGCTGTGGTAGGGAAGCTTTTTTCTCTTAGATTGGGCTTTATAGTTCAGGCAATATGGGCAGTTATAGGAATATGTCTTATGTTTGGCCTAATCTGTGAGATACGAGGTAAAATAAACCTATATGATTTAATTATATTTATATTTTTTAGCGGATTGGATGTAATAGGGGCATATTTATTAAATGTAAATACGAAATTAATAGCTCCAGATCATCTGGAATGGTGGGTTGGTATGCAGTATTCCAGCTTTACAACACAATTATTTTGGGTTTTTAATCAGGCAATTCCTGCTTGGTTGATAACGGTTCTGCTTTTGGCACAGAAAAATAGGTATAATGTTGTATTTATCTATTCCTTTTCTATATTAAGCTGCCCATTGCCAGCAGTAGGATTGATTCCAATACTCGCTTATAAGGCAATTAGCTGTGGCTATCAGGCAGGGCTTACAATAAAGGAAAATATAATAAAGCTTATAAAAGAAATATGCACCTTTAACAATGTTGTCAGCGGAGGAATTATTGGAATTATCTGCTATTTATTTCTATGTATTAATAACAACGCCCAGACAAGAGAAATTATACATGTCAATATAACAGCCTATCTATTATTTTTATTTTTTGAAGCAGCGGTTTACTTTCTATTGCTTTATAAATATTGGAATAAAAGTGGATGGTATTATGTCTGTGTTCTTTCGCTGACAGTGATTCCCTTTTTCAGAGTGGGGAGCAGTGGTGATTTCTGTATGAGGGCCTCCATACCTGCGCTGGTTCTTTTATATTTACTGGTAGTAGAGACAATAAAGAAAAGCTTTCACAAAAAAGATATTGTAACATTTATATGCTTACTGTCAATTATACTAATCGGAAGCATAACACCTATCCATGAGGCAGTTCGTACTTTTCAAAATACAATCTCTGGGAACTTAAATCAGTATGAGATAGACTTACGTGCAGACGGTATGCGTAATAATTTTTTTGGATATACAGAGGAAAGCTTCTTTTTCCGATACTTAATCAATAATAGATAAACGAATTAGCGATTAAAATACCCTATTTATAAGGACGATACATTCAACTAATACAACAAGTATTGTCAAGAAAGTAGCACAGAGGACCATAGCCCAATTCTCTGTATGGACCACCTTCAAAAATAATTCTACATGTTTTTGAGACCATATATATATACAAAAAAAACGGTTGACATAACGTCAACCGTTTCAGACTGTAGACAAAGCGACTCTGGGGCATGT
>CAMUFS010000242.1 GCA_947088195.1 uncultured Clostridia bacterium | reverse complement strand
GAAGGAACAATATCAGGGAAGGGACATCAGCAGTACATACATCAGGGAAATACTGCGAGAAGGACAGATGACTCTGGCAGAGGAGCTTCTTGGCTATCATCATTTTGTGACCGGGGAGGTTGTAAAAGGAAAACAGCTGGGAAGGAAGCTAGGCACACCCACACTCAACCAAATTCCCAGAGAGGAAAAGCTGCTGCCGCCGGATGGCGTCTATGCATCGAGGGTATATTTGGACGGCAAAATGTACGGTGGTATGACAAATATCGGCATACGTCCCACAGTGGAGGATACCAAGGTGAGAAATGTCGAAACCTGCCTGTTTGATTTCGACAAAGATATTTATGGAAGAAATGTGAAGGTTGAGTTGCTTTCTTTTCAGAGGGAGGAGCAGAAATTTAATTCTGTAGAAGAATTGAGGGCGCAATTACAAAAGGATATGGAAAAAACCAGAGAAATTTTGGGAAAAATTAACATTGACAACAAAACGTAATGTTGATATAATACTCCTGTAATAAATGTAACAATTATGTAACAAATTGAAAGAAATACAAAAACCGGGTGCTTTTGCACAGGTGGACAGGAGTATTAAAAAAATGAGACATTCCATTAAGAAACTGACAGGGATCTATTTACTGACAACAGCAATGCTAGTTTCCGTTGCAGATGCTACATACGCTGTAAATGTAACAGGTACGGACGCGGCAGCAGGTGGAGCAGTAGCATTAGAGACTTATTATAGAAATAATAACACAGCCTCCAGCATACAGGCAAATGGAAAGGCAGTGACATCATCCCCCGCATTGGAGAAGGTGCCGGGCTATGAGAATCTTGGTATTGCCAATGTGGAGGACAGCCTTAATATCCGTGAGACACCCGTGGACGGACAAGTGGTGGGCAGATTATTAAAGGATGGTGCCTGCGAGATTATTTCAGAGGAAAATGGCTGGTGTTATATTGAGTCAGGCGAGATAAGTGGCTATGTGAGCAGTGAATATCTTCTGACAGGGGATGATGCCATAAGGCGCGCTTGGGAAGTGATAACCAATGTCGCTACTGTCACAGCAGATGCTCTTTATTTAAGAGAAGCGCCAACCACAGAATCCGGCTATATTGAGCTTCTGGGTAATTCAGAGAAGCTTGAGGTGGTGGAGGAGCTTGCCGGCTGGGCAAAGGTGGTTGTGGACAGCACGGAGGGCTATGTAAGCTCAGATTATATCACAGTATCGCCGGAGCTTCAGACGGCTGTTACATTATCTCAGCTTATGTATGGCATGGATGTGTCGGATTTGAGAGTGCAGATGGTGGAATTTGCACAGCAATTTGTGGGGTATCCCTATGTATATGGCGGTAATAGCTTAACAAGAGGCACGGACTGTTCTGGCTTTACTAATTTAATCTATGCGCACTTTGGCATTTCTATTCCAAGAACTGCGACAACACAGTATAATTTTGGAACAAAGATCAGTGTGTCAGAATTAAAGCCGGGTGATTTGATTATCTATGGAGAGTATCAGATAGAGCATGTGGGCATGTATATTGGAAATGGAAGGATTGTACATGCGAGCAATGAGCGGACAGGCATTAAATACTCGGATATGTACTATAGAAATATTATCGGTTGTGTGCGGATGATTCAAGATTAATTGGATTGAACGCATAAGAATAAACAGGAGATCGGGGATGGTTTCCTGTTTTTTGATTTTTCAAAAAAATTGAGCTATATTCGAGAAAGGTCCGCCCAGAGAACGGCTTATAGTCCTCCGTCACCCCGCTCCCGCTTAGTTCAAAACGTAGCGGACGCTAAGCTCGTGAGAAACCTCGCTGAAGCGTACCGCATAATTAGCAAGCCATTATGCGCCGACGTTTTTCAATAGGTTCCGTAGGACTATAAGCAGTTCTCTGAGTGGACCTTTTTCAAACATGATTCCATTTAAAATAAAATTTATCCATGAAATTTATCAGAGAAAAACTCTTTGACAAAATATGTATCCTGTGTTATACTCGTCTTTGTGCAGTAACCTGCACTCAGTATTCGGAAGCTCCAACCGATGCTTAGTGCTGGGGATTATTATATTTAGGAGGATGAAACATGATTTCAAAGGAAAAGAAGGCAGAGCTTGTCAAAACTTACGGAAGGACCCCAAATGATACTGGTTCACCAGAGGTTCAGATTGCAATTTTGACAGAGAGAATTACAGAGCTTACAGAGCATCTGAAGAAAAACCCAAAGGATCATCATTCCAGAAGAGGTCTTTTGCAGATGGTTGGTCAGAGAAGAGGTTTACTTGACTATTTGAAGAAGACAGATCTGGACGGCTACCGTGCTCTGATTGAAAAGTTGAACATCAGAAAGTAATGAAGCATAAGGGGCGGAGCGATCCGCCTCATTTTTTTCCGTCTGAAGATAAATTCCGGGACCACTGAAGTGTGCATGATAGATCGTGCATAGTTCAGTAGTTTCGGTATCTTCGGCTGGAATTTAATAAAAACAGAAGGAGGTACAATATGTACAAGAGTTTTACAATGGAATTGGCTGGAAGGACTCTGAGAGTGGATGTCGGCAGAGTGGCAGCGCAGGCAAATGGCGCGGCATTTATGCATTATGGTGATACAGTAGTCCTTTCTACAGCGACGGCTTCCGACGCGCCAAGAGAAGGGATCGATTTCTTTCCCTTGAGCGTGGAATATGAGGAGAAATTATATGCGGTTGGAAAGATACCGGGTGGATTTAATAAGAGAGAGGGAAAAGCATCTGAAAATGCCATTTTGACTTCCCGTGTAATTGACAGACCGATGCGTCCTCTGTTTCCAAAGGATTATAGAAATGATGTTACTTTAAATAATATGGTTATGTCTGTAGATCCAGAGTGCAGCCCAGAATTGACGGCAATGTTAGGCTCAGCGATCGCAACGGCTATCTCTGACATTCCATTTGATGGACCATGTGCGACAACGCAGGTTGGTTTGATTGATGGAGAATTTGTGATTAATCCAAATGCAGCACAGAATATGGTTTCTGATCTTAAATTGACTGTGGCTTCCACCAGAGAGAAAGTGATTATGATTGAGGCGGGGGCAAATGAAATTCCTGAGGCTAAGATGATCGAGGCTATCTTTGAGGCGCATAAGGTGAATCAGGAAGTGATTGCATTTATCGATCGGATTGTCGCTGAGTGTGGTAAGCCCAAACATTCTTATACAAGCTGTGCCGTGCCAGAGGAATTGTTTGCGGCAATGAAAGAGATTGTCACACCAGAGGATATGGAAGTGGCTGTGTTTACGGATGAGAAGCAGAAGAGAGAGGAAAATATCCGCGAGGTGAAGGAGAAGCTTTTGGAGGCATTTGCGGACAAAGAAGAATGGCTTCCTCTTTTGGATGAAGCACTTTATCAGTACCAGAAAAAGACAGTGCGTAAGATGATTCTTAAGGATCACAAGAGACCAGACGGCAGACAGATTACACAGATCCGCCCACTTGCGGCTGAGATTGATATTATTCCAAGAGTGCATGGCTCTGCTATGTTTACCAGAGGACAGACACAGATCTGTACAGTAACTACGCTTGCTCCTCTTGCAGAGGCACAGCGCCTTGATGGTTTGGATGAAAATGAGACAAGCAAGCGCTATATGCATCATTATAACTTCCCATCCTACTCGGTTGGAGAGACAAAACCGTCAAGAGGGCCGGGACGCCGTGAGATTGGACATGGCGCGCTTGCTGAAAGGGCATTGGTTCCAGTGCTTCCCAGTGAGGCAGAGTTTCCATATGCAATCCGTACTGTCTCGGAGACTTTTGAGTCCAATGGTTCTACCTCGCAGGCTTCTATCTGTGCATCAACGATGTCTTTGATGGCGGCTGGAGTTCCGATCAAGAAGGCAGTGGCAGGAATTTCTTGTGGGCTGGTGACAGGGGAGACAGATGATGATTATATTGTTCTGACAGATATTCAGGGGTTGGAGGATTTCTTCGGCGATATGGACTTTAAGGTGGCAGGCACACATGAAGGAATTACAGCAATCCAGATGGATATTAAGATCCATGGTCTTACAAGGCAGATTATTGAGGAAGCGATCGCAAGAACCAGAGAGGCTAGGATTTATATTTTGGATGAGGTGATGGCTCCGGTAATTGGGAAACCAAGGGCAGAGGTTGGAGCATATGCGCCAAAGATTATTCAGATTCAGATTGATCCGGCTAAGATTGGCGATGTGGTGGGACAGAGAGGAAAGACTATCAACGCCATTATTGAGGAGACAGGTGTCAAGATTGATATAACAGACGATGGTGCTGTGTCGGTATGTGGAACCGATCAGGCGATGATGGACAAGGCAGTGCAATATGTGCAGACAATCGTCACGGATTTTGAAGAAGGACAGATATTTACTGGAAAAGTTATAAGCATAAAAGAATTTGGCGCATTTCTGGAATTTGCTCCAGGCAAGGAAGGAATGGTCCATATTTCTAAGATCTGCAAGGAGAGAATTAACCGAGTAGAAGATGTGCTGACACTTGGTGATGTTGTGAAGGTGGTGTGCCTTGGCAAAGATAAGATGGGAAGAATTAGCTTTAGTATCAAGGATGTTAAGGCAGCAGAAGCAAAGCTTAAAAATCAAGAACAATAGAAGTGGCAATGAGAAATAAAGAGGACAGGCATAGCAAGAAGAAAAGCTATGCTTGTTCTTTTTATCTGCAGACCCATACAGAGGAAACATGCCATTAACATGGCGCGCAGGTCGTGCGGCGAGTAGGAGAAGATAAGACTTCCCTGCTCGATGAAAGAATATTTTGCATAAAAGAAATGGATATACTTTATACAAAACATCCTTATAGACTATTTGTGATTGTGTGGGGTGGTGAATCATATTCTAGAAAGGTCCGCCCAGAGAATGGCCTATAGTCCTCTGTCACCCCGCTCCCGCTTAGTTCAAAACGT
>CAMUFS010000241.1 GCA_947088195.1 uncultured Clostridia bacterium | reverse complement strand
GCTCTTTTAAAAGAAAAATCCGAGGCGAAAACCTCGAACTTTGTCTACAGTCTGACGCCGCCAAATACTCATATTTGGCGGCGTTTTATTCTTTTACTATGTGTTTTTCGTCTTGTTATTCTTTTCCAAAAATAAAGAAAGCACCAAAAGCATATGTGACATGCTAATCACATACACAAATGTATTACAGTTTAGAAAAAATAATATTAGATTTAGAAGCAGCTCACCTATGCCTATCATTCTCGCCTTTTTTCTAAAAAGAAGCTTTTCCTCTTCTTCTAAAGGCTTGGCCTCTGTATCGATCGGTGATAATACACAGATTGCTGCACACGACAATATATCTGCCACAAGCCAAACTTCTCCCGGACAATATCTTGAGAAATAGATTGCTCCAACTGCGACAAACAGAATTGTTACATTTGTGATAAGGATGCACTGCCATGCGTGAGCCATATGCCAACCTCCTGCATAGCTTCTCAGCGGAACAAAGAACAACAAAAAGATAAAAACTTCTGGCAAGGTATGACATAAGATACCTAATGTAATGGATATCATAATATTGATCCCTGTCTCCATCAGCAAAATATATCCATATTGATAGATCGCCCTGTCACATCCAGCGATTCTGCCATTCTTTATCTGCTTGTCTGCAATAATCCCTGCCAAATATTCAATCATCCTTTAAGCTTCTTTGCTTCCTCCGGCAGCTTAGGCTGGTGTACAGACCATACACATGTGGAATGTACAGACTTTTTCACCATCCCAAGAGCAAGCAGATTCATTCCTCTACTCACCAACTCTTCTATTCTACTTTTACCATTCATAATAATTGCCCCCTTTCTATATTTACAAGGATTTTACCTTATTTTTATAGAAGATACAAGCTGCTCTGCAATATTGAACTATTTTTCGACATATTTAACCATATTTCTTCATTATATTTCTATTTTCACTATGATTGGGCTAGATAAAGCACAACCGTTGCTGTAAAAATATTTTCTTTGGCTTCCCATTCCAAAAATCCATTGTATTTTGCTGCTGTTCCCTCCACATTTTTCAACCCTATTCCATGCAGACCTCCCTCTTCTTTTGTCGATAAAAGAAATTTATGATAAGATTTTAATTTCTTCTTATAAGGATTTATCACCTTGAAAACAAAGGCTCCCTTTTGCATAAATGCTCGTACCTGAACATATCCTTCCGTCCCACATTCTGAAGCTGCCTGCACAGAATTTTCCAAAAGATTTCCGGCAATACAGATAATATCTCGATCACGAATCCCTTCTATATGTAACCCTGGTTCCACATAGATATCTATGTGAATGCCACGCTTCTCACTCTCCTGTCTCTTTTCATTTAGAATGGCATTAAACACAGGATTGCTGCTGTAATATGCCATGACAGTTTGACCGATCTCCCCAGTATTTTCTTCCACTATTTTGAGAATCTGTTGGCATCTTTGCTCTTTTGCAAACTCTCCGATCGCTTTTAGATAATGAACCATATCATGAATCATCGCCCGTTGATTTTGATCTGTTTTTGCCGCCTGTCTGTAATATTCTGTCTCTGCATTTTGTCTTATAATTGTCAATTTTTGTTCCATATTTACGGCCATCTGAAATGCATAGTGATTCAATGCGTAGAACATTCCTGCATTGCTAAAGATCAATATAATAAATCCTACTGTCATACAGATTTTAAAACTATCTGTCATATTTATGTTTTGATTTGCATAATAGGAAATCATCATTATCGCTAAGCTTGCCATAGACTGACTTATATAAATAAAAAAGATATTTCTTGGTATTCGATACTTGCTTCTCTTTGATACCTGCATAATAATAATCAAAATAATATAAGTGATAAGCTTTGCCGTCAATATCTGCCATGGTATCTCGGCAAGATTTCCTATCGCGCCCGCACGCATCAACCAAGGCGGCACCTCCACCAATACAGTGAGAATAACTTCTCCACATACAATAATACTATCTACCACCAAGACATGTAATATTTTACTCCTCACACCTGCTTGAAACACCATGCTGACATACAGATAAAATATAATTGGTGCACCAAATAAATTAAGATAGGTATTTTCAAATAGGTTAATACAAAATAGCAGACCTACTGCTATCACATAAGGAATTATCCTTCTAACCCCTAAAAATCCTTTCTTCACTTCAAACAGATTTTCAAAAAATTCAAAAAGCATATAGATCTCTGCTACGCCGCTGCACAGCAGGATAACTTTATCTAGCATTAAAGGTTCTCCCAAATCTTGGCCTAATATTTGTCCATTCCTTCGATATAGGCTCTTTTTAGATTCTTTTCTCTGGATCGTGAGACATTTAATATTGTATCATCGATCATCTGTACCTCTCCAAAACGCAACATCTTGACATAATCAAGGTTGACAATATAACTGCTGTGTGCATAGGCAAAACCACATCCTTCTAAAATTTCATATAAATCTGACAGCTTCTTAGTGGTTGTAATACTTTTCTCCTCCCCACATACATCAGGGTGCAAAAATATGCGGCTTCCCCTCTTGTATATCTCAATATACAAAATCTGCTCTGGCTTGATCCTTCGCATCCCTTCTGGTGATTTAATAAGAATTGCTGGTATCTGCTTCTTCTGTTTCACTCGATCCACAATAATCTTCATCTCTTCTAGCATATGTTCATCTGTATAGCTCTTTAAAAGATAGCGAAATGGCTCCGCCTCAAATGATCTTGTCGTAGGTCCAAAAATACCAGAGCAAAAGACCAACACCGCAGATGGAAATACTCTCCGAAAAATTTTTGCCGTTTCATCCCCATTCATTTCCTCCATATTCATATCAAGAATACAGAGATCACATTCCCTTATATCTGCCAGTTTTTCCGCCAGCTCTCTTCCAGAATCATACTCATAAAATTGCACTTCCCCATCACTCAACCCAGAAGCAAGAATTAATTTATGCATATATCTGATAAACCGCTCATCATCATCGCATATTACGATATCATACATTTGTTTACTCCTTTGCAAAATTCTTTCTATAATTTTTAGCTAAAAGTATATAACTATTTTATTAGTATATAATAAATATGAAAAATTTACCAGATCTTATTTCGACTATTCCTTTATTGTTCTCTGCACATCTATACCATCCGCTTTCCCATAATCCATGTAACACTCGGCTGACAAATTTCTTCAAATGCCCATGTGCAAAAGAAAAAGAGCAGAAAATTCGCTCTCTGCTCTCTCCTATCAAAATCAATTTTTCTTTTTTCGTTTTTTAATCTCTGCTTCCATCGCCTCCGCCACAGTTTTCAATACCTTCACTCTGGCATAATACTTAGAATTTGCCTCCACAATCTCCCATGGTGCATAGGTTGTTGACGTGCGCACTAACATCTCATCTACTGCCTTCTCATATTCATCCCACTTTTCTCTGTTCCGCCAATCCTCATCTGTGATCTTCCACTGCTTTGCCGGATTCTCCATGCGTTCTTTAAAGCGTCTCTCCTGCTCATCTTTATCAATATGGAGCCAGAATTTCAGCACAATACAGCCAGAATTAACAAGATGCTCTTCCATCTCATTGATCTCCTGATAAGCACGCTTCCATTCCTCCTCACTGCAAAAGCCCTCAATTCGTTCTACCATCACACGGCCATACCATGTTCTATCAAAAATAGCAATATGCCCTGCCTTTGGCATATTATTCCAGAACCGCCACAGATAATGATGTGCTTTCTCTGTATCATTGGGGGAAGCCGTCGGATTCACCTGATATCCCCTGGGGTCCATATGGCTGGTAAGTCGCTTAATCGCTCCACCTTTTCCGGCGGCATCCCATCCTTCAAAGCAAATTACCACTGGTATGCGCAGCCGGTACAATTCACTGTGCAGAAGCTCGACCTTATCCTGAAGAGCAGCCAATTTCTCTTTATATTCCTTATTTGAAATTGTCTTTGATAAATCTACGCCTGACAGCACGCCACTCTTATAAGCTTCCTTCCCGCTCTCTGCCTTCTTTTTATCCTTTCCTTTCAAATTCCTCTTTTTCAGCTCTTTCTCAAGTCTTGTTGTGACAGAAGAAATAATCTTAAGAGCAGCATAATTCTTATCCATCGCCTCCACAATCACCCAAGGCGCACAATCCGTATCTGTCTTTTCTAACATCTCTTCATTGATCTTTAAATACTCCTCATACTCTTTATTACGTTTCCAATCCGCGTCTGTCACCTTCCACCGTGTTTCCTTAGAATCTTCCAAAAGCTTAAATCGTTTCTTCTGTTCTTCCTTTGATATATATAAGAAAAACTTGATAATCACTGTGCCATCATCTGTAAGCTGACGCTCAAACGAAAGAATATCATGAAAAGCATTCGGAAGCTCATCCTTTTTTGTTATTTTATCAAACCGATCCACCAACACCCTGCGATACCAGCTTCTATCAAAAATAGCAAAGCGTCCTTTCGCTGGAATCTTTGTCCAATAACGCCACAAAAATGGCCGCAGCCTTTCCTCCTCCGTCTCACGATTGCTGGTATACACAGAAAATCCTCTGGGGTCCATCGCTTGTATTAAACGGTTAATCTGCGTTCCTTTTCCCGCTGCCCCAAATCCTTCAAATACAATAATAACTGGAATACCTGCCTCCTTGCATTGACGCTGCAATACAGACAGACGTGCACCTTCCTTCTCCAAGCATTGCTTATAATCCTTTTTCTGACACTTTTTCTTTAAATCGATCTTCTCCAGCATAACAAACCCCATTTCTGCGCTGCTTTTTAGTTCTATCCTTCTAAACGTTTCATCAACAACACCAAAAGCTTTGCATCCGGCAGCACTCAGACACAATCTCTTGCTAATAAGATCTCTCTCAAAAACACTCTATTCCATATGTTTTCCGATAAAAGATTCTGTTATCCTTTATTTTACTACATTTTTT
>CAMUFS010000240.1 GCA_947088195.1 uncultured Clostridia bacterium | reverse complement strand
TTCCTTAAGGATATAGATAGTTGGGCGCCGCTGCTTTTTTCTATATGTTAGATACGTTGGTATTCAACATATTTAAGTATTTTGGTATTTTAGCATATATCTTCACATTTTATTAGCTCTAAACGTTAATATAAAAAATACAACAAAAAAACCATGTTAAGTATTACTGAAAAAGTAGCTCAGAGAATTGTCTATGGTCCTATGGAACCTATTGAAAAACGTCGGTGCTTGATGAGGTTTCTCACGAATCTAGCATCCGCTACGTTTTGAACTAAGCGGGAGCGGGGTGACAGAGGACCATAGGCAATTCTCTGGGCGGCCCCTTCTTAAATATGACTCACCAACCCATAGCTATAAATAACCTATAAAAATATTTCGTATAAAGTATAAAAAATAAAGAAAAACAGATAGATTACAATACATCAACTATTCTCGCCCTGCCAAATAATTAAGAAATTGTTGTGCCGTTCTCCCAGATATTCCTCCGTGGCTCAACTCCCATTTATTTGCTTCTGCGCACAATTCTTCCTCGCTCAATGTAATAGAAGGATATTTCTTCGCCAAGGTTGTGACAATCTTAAAATATTCTTTTTGAGATGGCTTGGAATAATTGATGGTCACGCCAAAACGCGCCACCAAAGAAAGCTTCTCCTGCATGGTATCTGAGCGGTGCATTCCCTCTTCATTCTGAACATCACTCCGATCGTTCCATGTCTCCTTAATTAAGTGTCTGCGGTTTGATGTCGCATAGATCAGCACATTATCTGGCTTTGTCTCCAATCCGCCCTCTATCACAGCCTTGAGATATTTATACTCAATCTCAAATTCCTCAAAGGACAAGTCATCCATATAGATAATAAAACGATAATTTCTGTTTTTCACCTGTGCAATTACAGAGGACAGATCCTGAAATTGATGCTTGTAGATCTCAATCATGCGAAGGCCCTGTGCATAGTATTCGTTTAAGATTGCTTTAATGCTGGTCGATTTTCCAGTTCCACTATCTCCAAATAAAAGACAATTATTTGCCCTTCTTCCATGGACAAATGCCTCCGTGTTCTCAATCAGCTTCTTCTTCTGTATCTCATAGCCCACCAAATCAGACAGACGCACATCATCGGTATTTTTAATTGGATACAATTCCACCTTATCCCCAACATGGTTGACACGAAATGCCTTATTTAGACCAAATTTTCCCACACCATACGCTTTGTAAAATTCTGTCACAATAACAAAGATCTCCTCTGGTGTGGCAGCGTTGTCAATCTGCTCTGCAAGCACCTTCACCTTATCACTGACACTTTTATTATAACGCTGTTCCTTTTTAGCGATTGCTTGATAATGAAGCACAGTGCTAAAGCAGTCTATATCCAATTCCCGCTCCATATGTGAAAAATCATAATCAAATAAATTTTTAAATATAGCAAAATCCCCCGTTGCAAACCGATTGACCGAACCTTCCACCGCGCCTGTTTTTTCCATTGTTATACTAAAGGGATTCTCATTTGTCGCCAAAAGGTAGGCAAGATAACAATGCCATAGATTATGATCAAAGCCATATTGCGTCGAGATGTCCAAAAGCTTATTGATCTCGGCGTAGATATCATTGACCAGCGCTTCCCTGTGATAATCTCCCTCCACAAAACGCTCACAGATATCTGCCAGCTTAAATAAAATACTGTCTTTTTCTAAATTGCGATATATCACCAGCTTTGCAATTTGTCTGTACATGCTGTTTTCCTCCTTATTCTACTATCCTGATCTCTTTTTGCAGAACTTTCTTTCCTGTAAGCTGCCTGCTTCGGCTGTCAGGCTGCATATCACCGATATAAATATTGTAAAGTCCGGGCAAAAGCTCCTTCTTTCCCTCTTTATTGCAAAGGGCAAATGCATCTGGCTTTAAGACAATCTCAATTTCCTTCTCCTCTCCCGGCTCAAAAAATACTTTACTAAAACCCTTTAGCTGCGGATTGGGTGTACCCTCCGCCTCTCGTTTTACATAAACCTGTACGATCTCCCACGATGCCATAGAACCTATATTTTTTATCTTGGCAGAGACAGTCACTTCCTCTTTTGGCTCACCTAAAACATTCATATCACAGAAAGAAAAATCTGTGTAGGTCAGACCATAGCCAAATGGATATAACGGCTCTGTGTCCAGATAACGATATGTTCTGCCTTTCATGGAATAGTCCGTAAATTCAGGCAATTCCTGCGTTCTCTTATAAAATGTGACAGGCAGCTTTCCCGATGGAGAATACTCGCCAAATACGGCCTCTGCTATCGCTCTACCACCCTGCGCACCCGGATACCAGCACTGCATTATCGCAGGAACATGCTCCTGTGCCCAATCCACCGCCAGAGCACTTCCAGAATTGAGCAATAGTATCACTGGCTTTCCACTCGCCACAATCACCTTTAAAACCTCCTCCTGTATTCCCGGCAGCAGCAAATCTGGCTTATCTCCACTTGCAAAATGATTTCCTCTGTCTCCTGCTTCTCCCTCAAGACCTGGGTCCAGTCCCATACAGGCAATGATCACATCACTCTCCCTACACACGGCTTGTACCTCGGAGATGCGATTATTCTTCTCTCCCATTCCCATCTTTTCCTGATAGAGATGGCATCCTTCTGAGTAAAAAATTCTGACATCATCCTTAAGATAATCCTCAAAGCCCTCAAGAATTGTGACATAGCGTGACGCCGTTCCCTCATAATTTCCGACCAGAGCATGACGGTTATCCGCATTTGGACCGATAATGCCGATGGTTCCTATTTTTGACTTATCAAGTGGAAGCAAATGGTTCTCATTCTTCAACAATACTAAACATTCTCTTGAGGTTTTAAGATTAAGCTCCCTCATCTCTCTGGAATCTACACTCCGATAATCGATTTTAGTAAAAGGCACTTTTTCCTGCGCATCAAAAAGCCCCAGCTTTATGCGGGTGGTAAACAAACGAATCACCGACCGATCGATCTCTGCCTCGGTGATCAACCCTTCCTCCACCGCTTTTAATAATGAAGTAAAAATTCTACCACAATTCAGATCACAGCCATTTCTCACAGCAAGCGCCGCAGATTCCTCCGGCGTATCCGTCACATGATGCTTTTGATAAAAATCGCGAATAGCAAAACAATCTGATGTGACATGCCCATCAAAGCCCCATTCCTCTCGCAAAATATCCTGCAAAAGCGTCTTACTTCCACAACAAGGTTCTCCATTCACCCGATTGTAGGCTCCCATCACGGCCTCCACTTTTGCCTCTTTCACACATGCCTCAAAAGCCGGAAGATAAGTTTCATACAAATCCTGTGGTGAAACCTCAACATTAAATTCATGGCGGATATGTTCTGGCCCAGAATGTACAGCTAAGTGTTTTGCACATGCTGCCACCTTCATATAATTTTCATCATGTCCCTGAAGCCCCTCAATAAAACGAACCGCCAGCCTGCTAGTAAGATATGGATCCTCCCCATAAGTCTCATGTCCTCTTCCCCACCGCGGATCCCGAAATATATTGACATTTGGAGCCCAGAAAGTCAGCCCTTTATAAATACCAGTGTCGCCAAACTCCTGCTGCACATGAAACTTTCCTCTTGCCTCTGTGGCAATAGCGTCACCGACTGTCTCCATCATATCCTCATGAAAAGCTGCCGCCATAGAAATTGCCTGAGGAAATACTGTCGCCACACCAGCCCTAGCCACACCATGCAATCCCTCATTCCACCAATTATAGGATTTAATGCCCAATCTTTTAATGGCAGGGGACTCATGCACCATCTGAAACACTTTTTCCTCCAATGTCATCTTCGACACCAACGCCTCTGCTCTCTTTTTCATCTCTTCTATCTTACTCTGATTTCTGACAAGCTCCATCTTGCATCCTCCTAATATGTACACTATCCGCAATAACTACGGTTTCCTATTATACCCTCTTTTTATCAATTCTGCAATGCCTCCTTATAAAACAGACCACTTATCTTTCACAGAAAATATTTTTCAGACATGCTCTGGATGCTTTTGTTGTCTTTTATTTTCATTTATGCTATACTGATACTATAATGATAAAGGGAGGTATTTGTCTTATGCATATCCGTGATTTTTTCGACCTAAACCTTTTAGAACAGATAATGAAAACATGGTCAACGGCTACTGGAATGGCGTCGATCGCCGTCGACAATGAGGGAAAATATATTTCAAGCGAGATTGGCTTCACTGATTTTTGTATGAAATATACCAGAGGTTCTTCAGAAGGAAGCCGTCGCTGCATTAAATGTGATAATGAATGTACTGGAACTTACTTCTGCCATGCTGGATTGATGGATTTCAGCATTGACATTATGGTGGGAGAGCACTATCTGGGAAAAATAATTGGCGGGCAAGTCCTTCCCAAACAACCAGATGAGGAGCAGTTCCGCAAGCTTGCCACAGAATTTGGCATTAATCCAGATTCCTACATAGATGCACTCAAAAAAGTTCCCATAAAATCAGAAGCTAGCATCCGCGCTGCCGCCAAACTATTGGGAGACATTGTCAACATGCTAGTTAATTTTGAATATATGAAAAAATCTAATGAGGGCCTGCTTCACTCTCTGGACACTGGAATTGATTCTGCCGTGGCTCTGATCAATGAAATCAACGATAAATCCCACTCTCTGGATTCCATTGAAAACAAACAGAATATCCTTGCTCTAAATGCTTCCATTGAGGCGGCAAGAGCAGGCGAAGCAGGACGTGGCTTTGCCGTTGTGGCAACTGAAGTAGGTAAACTTGCTGAGCTCTCAGGAAATATCAATAAATCAATCAAGACTACTTTAAAAGATCTCAACAAAGTTATCAGTGACATACAAAAATATCATCTTGCTACAAAGTAATTTGGATTATTATTTTCAAAATACTATTTTATAACTTTATGAAAAAATTTATATAGTCATGTTCGAGAGAGGTCCGCTCAGCGAACTGGCTATAGTCCTCCGTCACCGCGCTCCCGCTTAGTGAAAAACGTAACGGACACTAAG
>CAMUFS010000239.1 GCA_947088195.1 uncultured Clostridia bacterium | reverse complement strand
TAGCAGAAAATATGGATCAGCTCTCCGGGTCAGCCACAACGGTTGCGCAGATGGCGGAGAAGGTGAGTGAGGCAGTGGGAGCGATCCTTGATAAAGGTGAGGATTCTAGGACAGCACTTAATTCTACGATGGACGCCACCTTAAAAGGGCAGGAGAATATTATGGCAGCCTCACAGGAGATTATGGGTGTGAAGGATGCCGTTACAGAGCTTGCTGCTACGGTGGGAAAAGTGGAGAAATTGGCGGCAAGAATTAGCAGTATTATCATTGTGATACAGGAGATAGCATCGGAGACGGATCTGTTGGCGCTCAACGCTTCTATCGAGGCAGCGCGAGCCGGAGAAGCGGGCAAAGGCTTTGCTGTGGTGGCGGGAGAGATCAAGAATCTTGCTGATCATTCTGCACAGTCAGCGGAGGACATTGCCAAGTTAATCAAAGAGGTAGAACAGATTGTGAATATTACTGTCTCTCAGACAAAAGAGAATGTTAGTAGAATAGAGTCAAGTGTGGCGGTTGTGGATGACACAAAGGAAAGCTTTGCCGTGATCTCTGGAGCTGTGGAGAATATTCATGACAGGATGGATGGAATATTGACAGATATTCAGCAGGTGGAGGAAAGCGCACATACTTTTGCAACCATCTCACAAGAACAGATGGCAGGGGTGGAGCAAGTGACATCTACCATTATGGTTGTGCGGGAATCAACAGGTGCCAACTTGGATTCTGTCAGCAGGATGAAAGAAAGCGTGGAACAGCTAAATCAGATAGTGGATCATTTGAAAAAGACATCAAACCAGTTTCGGGTAGAAGAATAGAGGACAGTACAGAGGAAAGGTGTGGAATATGGAACATATACTAGATGGATTGCTTATGTGGAAGGATATGCTCGATAGACATGACTTTGTTGTATTTTTATGGAATATGAAGGGTGAGGATGGATATCCGTATCTGGAATATGTTTCAGAAAACATCTGTAAGTATGGATATCAGGCAGAGGAATTTCTGGAGAATGAAATTGATTGGATGGATCTGGTGAGCGAGGCAGACAGGGATCGCGTAAACCAGCAGGCATGTAACTTTCTCCTGCGCGCATCTGAAAATATGCGTCAGGAATACAGAGTGGTGACAAAGGCAGGAGAGACACTTTGGGTGGAGGCAGATGCCTGTTATATAAAGGGAGATTCTGGTGAAAGTACATATGTGGAGACTGTAATTCGAGATGTTACAGAGAGCAAGAATAAAGAATGGGCTTTGCTGGAAAATCAGGCTGCTCTTCAAAATGAGATTTTTAGCTATATGGAATCTAGGACGGAGAGAAGCTTTAAGGAGGCTCTGATCGATCTGCTGAAGGAACAGAAGATTGAGGCCTTGCAGGCAGCTTTCTGTGAGATATATGGAATCCATGCAGCAATTATTGGAAGGGACTATTATTTTTATACACATATGACTGGACCGAAGGAAGAAGAAGGAATCTTCTATGATGTGGCGGAGCTTAGTAGTTTTCGTAAGAAAATCAACAGGTTGGAGGAGATTTTGGACTCTGGGCAGCGCAATGTGATTTTGTCCATGAATAGTCCGGGTATCAAAATATCTGGGGTGCCTATTTTCTATAAAGAGGAATATGTGGCGACCTGGGTGGTTAGCTGTCTGGAAGGAAAACAGGTAGAGGATATTCTCAAGGTACTTGAATTTATGCGCATTATGTCAGAGGTGATCACAGAGCACTACAATCAGTTTACGGGAGAGGCATCTGTGAAGGGCAGTGCTTTTGAGCGCTACCGCCTGCAAAGAAAGGTTAAGATGCAGGAAAAGCTTTTGGAGCTTTACGATGAGATAGAGGAGGGAACACCGGCAGAGAAGCTGGTTTGGTGTTTGAGGAAAGCAGGAGAAACCAGCAATAGCGGCAGATGCGCTCTGTATGAAACGGTATCAGGAAGTGTCTATGCACGCTGTGTATGTTCATGGATGACACAGGAAGCACCATGGAGTGAGACGGAGAGAGAGATGTATTCTGTTCAGGCGCTGCCCAACCCTTGTAGTTTATTGAAGGATCAGGAGATGGTGGTATTAAATAGCATACGAGTTCCCAAGGAATGGCTGGATACGATGAACGATCTGTATGCCAGCGCAGCGGTATTGATGCCAATAGAATGGAACGGAAAAAAAGGCTTTTTGTGTTTTCAGGAGATTGGTGAGACACGTGTTTGGGAGGAAGAATACCTTTGGCTTTTTACCGTCATTGAAAAAATAATTGAGAAAGTTCTTTTAAAATCGGAATAAATTGTATATAATGAAAGATGATGGAAATTTAGAAAGGGGATTCGCATGTTATCAACAGACATCGGAATTGATTTGGGTACTGCCAGTATTCTGGTTTATGTAAGAGGTAAGGGTGTAGTATTAAAGGAGCCATCTGTGGTGGCATTTGATAGAGATACAAATAAAATCAAGGCAATCGGGGAGGAAGCAAGATTAATGATAGGGCGCACGCCGGGGAATATTGTGGCGGTTCGTCCTTTGAGACAGGGCGTTATCTCTGACTATACAGTTACAGAAAAGATGCTGAAGCATTTTATCCGCAAGGCGCTGGGAAAGAGAACATTTAAAAAGCCACGCATAAGCGTGTGTGTGCCAAGTGGTGTCACAGAGGTTGAGAAAAAGGCAGTGGAGGATGCAACTTATCAGGTAGGTGCGAGGGAGGTTGCCATTATTGAGGAACCGATTGCGGCAGCTATTGGTGCGGGTATTGATATTGCGAAACCATGTGGAAATATGATTGTCGATATTGGAGGAGGAACGACAGATATTGCCGTGATCTCTCTTGGCGGTACTGTGGTGAGCACTTCCATAAAGATTGCCGGAGATGATTTTGATGAGGCGATCGTTCGCTATATGAGAAAGAAACATAATCTTTTGATTGGAGAGCGAACAGCGGAGGAAATTAAGATTAAGATAGGTTCTGCCTACAGGCGTCCAGAGGTGGCGACGCTGGATGTGCGCGGTAGAAATCTGGTGACAGGACTTCCAAAGACAATTACGGTGACTTCTGAGGAGACAGAGGAGGCTCTTAAGGAGACAACCTCTCAGATTGTGGAGGCTGTTCACAGTGTGTTGGAGAAAACTCCGCCAGAGCTTGCGGCAGATATTGCGGATCGCGGTATCGTGCTTACCGGAGGGGGCTGTCTCTTGCAAGGACTGGAGGAGCTGATTGAGGAAAAGACTGGCATTAATACAATGACTGCAGAGGACCCCATGACTGCGGTTGCGATTGGGACAGGCAAATTTATCGAGTTTTTAAGTGGAAAGAGAGATTAGTAGTTTTTAAGTAAGAATAGAGGAGTATTGATATGGTAAAAGGATTATACACAGCGTATACAGGTATGTTGAATCAGCAGCATATGTTGGACACAATCACAAACAACCTTGCAAACTCAGCGACAACGGGATATAAGAAGGAAGGCGCAACAGCGAGAGCATTTGATGATATGTTTATCATTAAGGTAAAGGATGGTTCAGAGGATTATGTGGATAAGCGCATAGGAAAGGCAAGCCTTGGTGTAAAGATTGGAGAGAATTATACAGATTATACACAAGGGAATCTAAAAGTGACAGATAATCCTTATGATATAGCGATTGCCGGAGAGGGATTTTTTGAGATTTCTTATACAAACAAAGCGGGTGTGCAATCCTTAAAGTATACGAGAGATGGTTCTTTTACTACCACAAGTGAGGGCTATCTGGTGACAAAGGATGGAGACTTTTTGCAGGGGCAAAATGGAAATATTCAGATTTCCACCAAGACGGATGCCATTATAGACGAATTAGGAAATATTTACCAGAATAATAGGCTGGTTGACACAATTAAGATTGTGGATTTTGAGGATTATAATTACCTGAAAAAATTTGGTGAGAATCTGTATGATAAGGTGGATGGCTATACAGAGAAGAAAGGAAATTTCCTAGTTCAGCAAGGATATTTGGAGGCATCCAACGCAAACGTAATCAGTGAGATGGTGGAGATGATCACCATTACGCGTGCATTTGAGACAAATCAGAAATTTGTCCAGTCTATTGATGAGACTTTACAGAAGGATGTTAATCTGGCGAGCTCGTAAGCCGATATAATATATTGTAGGTAAAAAACAGGTAAAAGTGGGATTAGAAAGGTGGAATTACCATGATGCGTTCCTTGTGGACTGCTGCTTCTGGTATGAAGACACAGCAGGTGACAGTAGATGTAATCGCCAATAACTTGGCAAATGTCAATACAACAGCATTTAAGACAGAAGATGCAGAATTTAAGAATCTATTATATCAGACAATTCAGGCAAAGACGACAACAAAGAATGGAGAGCAGAAGCCGGTAGGTGCTCAGGTGGGTCTTGGTGTTAGAAACTCTGCCATCACCAGTATTTTCCGTCAGGGAAATTTTACTGCGACAGAGAATACATTTGATTTTGCCATTAACGGCAAAGGCTTCTTTCAGATTAAAGGGGCAGATGGAGAAACTTATTATACAAGAAATGGTGCATTTCGTATCTCCATAGCGACAAACGGCACGATGCTGACCGATCAGGATGGGCGCCCCGTTTTGGATACCAATGGACGAACGATTGTGTTTGATTCCAGCTTGGATACAGCAAAGATCACAGCGTCCAACACAGGTGAGCTATACTATATAGATGAGACAAAGAACCCAGTTTCTATGGGTATTTCACT
The DNA here is from genome assembly GCA_947088195.1 of uncultured Clostridia bacterium. GTDB lineage: Bacteria > Bacillota > Clostridia > Lachnospirales > Lachnospiraceae > RGIG8607. The sequence goes on along the minus strand of CAMUFS010000239.1, from coordinate 341 downwards.
GGGGCTGGTACAGTTCCCGAACCCGGCAGGATTAGAGAAAGAGGGATCTGGTCTATATAAAGTTACAGATGCATCAGGTGCCCCAAGACCAGAGCATACAGATACCGAGATTACCAAGAGTGAGCTGCGCCAAGGCTATATAGAGGCATCTAATGTGCAGGTGGCAGATGAGATGGTTGATTTAATTATTGCACAGCGTGCATATGAGATGAATTCCAAGGCAATTCAGGCATCCGATGAGATGCTAAGCCAAGCAAATTCGCTGCGTAGATAATAGATAGACGGGAGTGATAATTATGACAGGACTAGATGCATTGACTGGGTACACCAGTACATATTTA
>CAMUFS010000238.1 GCA_947088195.1 uncultured Clostridia bacterium | reverse complement strand
ACTTAGAAGCAAACAGAGCTTTATTGCCGGATAAAATTCTACAAATCAATGGCTCAACAGAGCCTGCCATTATGGCAGGTATGGATATTGCCATGATACCCGGAGATGAAAACAATTATAAAATTACCACAAAAGCAGATTTAGAACGTTTTCAGACAGAGATAAAGCAAGTGAAAAAGGAGAGTTAAAATAGTGAAAGCTTGGGTTTTGCGTCATGTCAATGATATAAAATTGGAAGAAAGAAAAAAACCGGTGCCCAATGAAAATGAGGTTTTGGTGCATGTGAGAGCTGCTGGGATCTGCGGTTCAGATATTCCGCGAATTTATCAAAATGGAGCCCATCAAATGCCATTAATTCCCGGTCATGAATTTTCAGGCGAGGTGGTACAGCTTGGAGCGAAGGGAAATAGCCATTGGTATTCCAAAAGAGTAGGGATCTTCCCTTTAATTCCATGTAAGCAGTGCCCTGCCTGCCTAAAACATCAATTTGAGATGTGCAGTCATTATGGTTATCTTGGTTCAAGGCAAGATGGCGCTTTTGCAGAATATGTTACAGTACCAGAAAGTAATCTGATAGAATTGCCAGATAATGTTTCTTTTGAGGAGGCGGCTATGCTGGAACCTATGGCAGTTGCAGTACATGCCATGCGAAGGTTAGATTCTGCTTCTGCGGATACCATTGCCGTATGTGGCCTTGGAACCATAGGAATATTACTTGCAGCAATTTTATTTCATAGTGGGACAAAAAAAGTATTCGTGATTGGAAATAAAGAATTTCAAAAACAGGCCGTAATCAAATTTGGGCTTCCAGAACAAAATTTCTGTAACAGCAGTACAGAGAATGTAAAAAATTGGATGGATTGTCAGACAAGTGGAAAGGGAGTGGATCTTTTCTTTGAATGTGTCGGCAAAAATGAGACACTTTTACAAGCAGTTGAGTGCACTGCCTCAGCCGGTCATATCTGTCTGGTAGGCAATCCTTATACAGATATGGTTCTTCCAAGAGAAATATATTGGAATATCCTTCGTTGTCAGCTTACGATAACAGGAACATGGAATTCTTCCTTTACTGGGCAAAAAGAAGACGACTGGCACTATGTGTTAGAATTGCTGAGAAAAAGAAAGATAGAACCAGCGAAGGCAATATCACATACATTTCCTTTGACGGAATTGGAAAAAGGACTACATATTATGAGAGATAAGACAGAGAATTATAGTAAAATAATGATCACAAATAATTAGGAGATGCGGCAATGAATAAAGTAATGGTAAGACAGGAAAAGGTGACAATTCCTACATATGAAATTTCAGACTATGATAAAAATCCTATGTTTCTTGAAAAGCGTGTATATCAGGGATCAAGCGGGCGAGTTTATCCGCATCCTGTGTGTGAGGGGGTCTCAGATACAAAGGTTGATAAGGAATATCACGCCATATTTTTGGAAAATGAGTATCTGTTGGTTATGATATTGCCCGAAATTGGCGGCAGAATCCAGCGGCTCTATGATAAAACGAATGAATATGATGCCGTTTATTATAATGAAGTGATCAAGCCTGCTCTTGTAGGGCTTGCGGGTCCATGGATCAGCGGAGGAATTGAATTTAATTGGCCGCAGCATCACAGACCATCCACCTTTGATCCCGTGGATTATACCGTGGAGGAAAATGCGGATGGCTCTGTCACTGTCTGGGTAGGTGAGATAGAGAAAATGTTTCACACAAAAGGTATGGCAGGCTTTACAATTTATCCTGATAAAGCATATCTTGAAATAAAAGGGCGCGTTTATAATCCAACCGACAGACCACAAACATTTTTGTGGTGGGCAAATCCAGCGGTTGCGGTGAATGATTTTACGCAGTCCATTTTTCCGCCAGATGTTCATGCAGTAATGGATCATGGCAAGCGGGCAGTTTCAAAATTTCCTATTGCTGATGGGGAGTATTATAAGGTAAATTATGCTCCCGGCACAGATATTTCGCGTTATAAAAATATTCCGGTTCCTACTTCTTATATGGCGTATCACAGTGATTTTAATTTTATTGGAAATTATGATTACCAGAGACAGGCGGGGCTTTTGCATATTGCAGATCATCATGTCTCGCCGGGCAAGAAACAGTGGACTTGGGGAAATGGAGATTTTGGAAAAGCCTGGGACAGAAATTTGACAGATGAAAATGGACCATATATTGAGCTTATGACAGGCATGTTTACAGATAATCAGCCAGATTTTACATTTTTAAAGCCATATGAGGAAAAATCCTTTGTCCAATATTTTATGCCATATAAAGGAGCCGGAGCAGTAAAAAATGCGTCTTTGGATGCGGCAGTTAATATAGAAGTGAACGAGGGAAAAGCCTTGGTTAAGATATATACTCCATCTGGTATGGAGCATGTGGAAATAAAACTGATACATGGAAATGAGGTATTATTTTCAAAAATAATTCATTTGAAAACAGCGGAGACTTTTGAGGCAGAGGTTCCATTTGATGGTACAGAGGAGGAGCTTAGTCTGTATTTATATAAGGGAATGAAAACAATACTTACTTATGTGCCTGTGAAAAATACAGAGCCAGTTCCTTTGCCAGCGGAGGAAATTCCAGAACCAGAGAAGCTTGATACAAATGAAAAGTTATTTTTGGCGGCGACTCATCTGGAACAATACCGCCATGCCATGTATTCTCCTGAACCATATTATTTAGAGGGATTAAAGCGCGATGCGTCTGATATTCGTCTGAACAATGGATATGGAAAATATCTTTATAATAAAGGATATTTTGAGGAGAGCATTCCATATTTTAATGCTGCGATCAAAGCTTCGACTTGGAAAAATCCAAATCCGTATGATTGCGAACCATATTATAATCTTGGTCTTGCATGGAAGATGACAAAAAATAAAGGCAAAGCGTTTGATGCATTTTATAAGGCTGCATGGGATGGAAATATGCAAGACAAGGCATTTTATCACCTTGCCTGTATAGCGGCAGGAGATGGCAAATATAAAGATGCGCTTGAATTTATAGAGCAATCACTGATAAAAGGGCTTCATAATAACAAGGCAAGATTATTAAAGACAACACTTTTGCGCTTGATGGGAAAAGCGGAAGAAGCGATTGCTTTTGCTGAGGAGACAAGGAAAATAGATGCGCTTGATCATGGCTGTCGTTATGAGTTATACCGACTGACAGGAAATGATCTTGATAAGATGCAGACTATTATGCGTGGTGATAATCATAATTATGTTGAGCTTGCGCTTTCTTATATGGCAGCGGGACTTTATGGAGAGGCGAAGGATGTTCTTTCGCTTGCACCAGAGGGCAAGGAACCAATGCTGCATTATTATAGATATTATTGTACAGGTGATAAAGCAGAGCTTGAAAAAGCGGAGAGCTGTAGTCCTTATTATTGTTTTCCCAATCGTATTGAGGATATTATAATTTTGGAATATGCAATAAGAAATGGTGCAAATTATGCGGCGTACTATCTTGGCAATTTGCTCTATGACAAAGGTCGTTGGAAGGAAAGTATCATATTGTGGGAAAAATATGCAGATAAATTAAATTTGCCGACGGTATATAGAAATCTTTCTCTTGCATATTTTAATAAAAAGAAAGAATACAAAAAGGCAAAGAGCCTGATGGAGAAGGCATTCCAGATGGACAAAGCAGATGCAAGAGTTTTCTTTGAGCTGGATTCTCTCTATAAAATGCTGAATTATTCGGTAGAAGAACGCCTTAATAATATGAATATCAACAAGGAGCTTTTGGAAAAGCGGGATGATTTGTATACAGAATATATCACGCTCCTCAATTTAAATGGCGAGTACCAGAAAGTATATCAGCGCATTGTCAATCATCATTTTCATCCATGGGAGGGCGGTGAAGGCAAGATTACTGCACAGTATCGGATTTGTTTGATGCATATGGCGAAAGCGGAGCCAGATAAGCAAAAAGCGATTGCATGGCTAGAGCGTGCGCTTGTATATCCGTCTTGTCTTGGAGAGGGCAAGCTGGCTGGAAATTTGGACAATGATCTGTATTATATGCTTGGCTGTCTGTATGAGGATGAAAAAAAGCGTGAAAATACATGGAAATTGGCAGCAAAAGGGGAATTTGATCTCTCCTCTGCGACATACTACAATGACCAACCGCCTGAAATGATGTATTATGCCGCAAAAGCGATGCAGGCGCTTGGTGAGGAAGAGGAAGCAAGAAAGCGTTTCGATGCATTTATAGAATATGCGGACAAGCATAAAATGGATCAAGTAGAAATTGATTATTTTGCAGTATCGCTGCCTGACTTTTTAATATTTGATGCGGATCTAAACAAGAAAAATAAAGTACATTGTTATTTTATGGCAGCGCTTGGTTATCTTGGCAGAAATGAGAAAGAAAAAGCAGCAGAATATGCAGGAAAAGGACTTGAGTTGGATAAATGCCATATGGGGCTTCGTGAAATTTACTATTATTCACGGAGATAGTGCTACAGGGAAGATAAAGCGGCTCAATTTTTTAGAGCAGGCAGCGAATTTAGGTGAAAGTTTAGGTGTTGAAGTTATTTGTGATTGTAGGGTGTTGAATCATATTTTAGAAGGGGCCGCTCAGAGAATTGGCTATGGTCCTCTGTCACCCCGCTCCCGCTTAGTTCAAAACGTAGCGGATGCTAAACTCGTGAGAAACCTCGTTAAGCACCGACGTTTTTCAATAGGTTCCATAGAACCATAGCCAATTCTCTGGGCTACTTTCTTGGTTGTGCTGGAATGTGTCCTTTCATTTTTTATTTAGAAACAGCAATCGAATTGTTGATAAAGGGTTTGATACTTTTCAGCAGTTTACAACTTTTTGATTTTGAGCCTGAAAAATGAATAAGTATTGTATATTCAATGAATGATTTCCATATTATTGAATATTTATTCGGTTTTACAGTGTGAAATATCTATATTTACGGCATTATAGAAAAACTTGTAAACTGGTGATACTTTTCTAAATATAAATATTACAATATGTATGAAACCAGATAAGGATAAAACTCAAAATTGTGTTTAAGACAGCAGGCACAACAAAGTGGAGTGAATAT